>NZ_CAMVPN010000004.1 GCF_947169325.1 uncultured Methanobrevibacter sp.
GGACGGCGGCTTGTCCGCCATCCGCACCGCTTACTTGTTTTTGAGATATTTTTTGTTTACTTTAGCCAAAGTTGCCTGCAAGACCAGTTTCTTAGCGGATTTCTTGACAGTTGCGCTCTTAAGGGTTATCAAGTGTTTTACCGTTAATGTTGGTGTGATCGTCCGTTCAAGAGAGGTTATTGTAAGCTTATAAGTTCCAGGAACCTGAGTTACCTTGAAGCTTACAACACCATTGGAACCTGTTTTGGTTGAGAGAATCAACTTGCCATTAGCTTTGATTATTACTTCACATCCCTTTGCCAAAATTCCCCCTTCCTTGTAGACTGTCAGTGAGTATTTATGACCTGCAGTGTACAATACGGACTTGTTTGGTGCAACGATTTTGGTGAGTACCACATTAATCGTATAATTCATTGTAAAGGCGGGATACCTATCATCACCTGAATATGAAAATGTGAACAGTGAATTTCCCTTATATTTTGACAGGTCTATTTTAGCAATACCCTGCACAACTTCAACTACAGCAGACATTGTTCCATTGACAAACAGTTCAACAGTACCTGACGCATCGTATGGGAATGTTAAGGTTACAAACCCTTCATTATTTGAAATTTCCTCTTCCTTGATGACTGTTGCATAATTTTCAGAACCGATGATTTCAGGTTTGCTGTTTTTATTGAATCTGCAATTGAAAATTGTTCCGCCACATATTGCACCTCCTTCTGATGCAGTGTTGCTTTCAAAAACAGATGATGAAACCATCACATGATGATTGTCCTCTTCGTATTCATAGAGATATATTGCACCGCCGCTACCGGCAGAGCAAGCTATAAAGCTGCAATCGATGACACTACCCAGAGCAGAATCCTCATAAGCAATAGCGCCGCCCGAATTTTCTGCCACACAATGTACAAAACTACAATTCATAATTTTATGATTACCGTCTTCAACTTTAATGGCTCCTCCACTATTTGCGCTACAGTTGCGAAAACTGCAGTCAACAATCAGAGAATTGCAATTTTTTGTATCGCAGCTGCATTGGAAGTTAATAGCTCCCCCATCCAAATCCGGACAAGAACAATTTTCAAAGCTGCAATTGACTATGCGGGCAGTTGTTTTACTGTCGAAATAGCATAGAAAATCAATTGCACCCCCGCCAGTTCCCTCGCTTGTACAATTGACAAAACGGCAGTCAATAACGCTGCAATTATTATTGTCCCCATCGTTAGTGCTGAACCAAAGGCCTCCTCCGCTGCCACTGCCGGCTGCACGGCAATTCACAAAAGTACAATTTATGACTGAAGATCCATTATTGCATCCTAAAAAAACAGCACCTCCGCTGCCATCATTTAAACAATTTTGAAAAACTATATTTTTTAAGGTGAAATAGTTGGATTCAATATCGAATATATTGGTTTTTTTACTTCCATCGAGCGTATGTCCCTTACCGTCTAGAGTCATGGTCTTGTAAGTATGAATATACTCGTCGCATTTATAATCCTTGGTTAATTCCAAAATTCCGTTTTCAGGCGTGCTGTCAATTAAATCTGACAAATCTGATGTTGTACCGGGTGTTTCGCCTAAAGCTTCTTCGTCAATTGAAGAGAGATTTGAATCTACGCTAACTGCAATGCTTTGGGATGTGAGATTTTCATCTGTGGCACTGACAGCAGCCATTGTTAAAATCGTTAGCATTAACGATATAATTATTATCTTTTTCATATTATCCCTAAATTGTAACTAATTTATGGACTTATTTTTCTTGACTAAAGTATTTAAAAGTTAATAGAAAAGCACAGATTATATTTCTTAAATTGGACTTCCCACCCAGTTATGGAGGAAAAGTAAATTGAAATGACATGATTGTTTTATAAAGATTTAAATGATAAGATTTTTTAGAGAAAAAAGAAAAAAATGAATATTTCCTATGATATGAGTTGAAAATGCTGAAATCTAGCAATTTTAATGCACTATAGCAAAATAAACTACAAAAATAGTCATGAAACATGAAAAATAAAGCGTGATGCCCTATTGGTCTGCAAAAATCTCATCGTATTCTATTTCCATTCCCAGTAATTGATACAATGTATAAACAGCATCCTTACCAGTCAATATATTGGGATTGGCATTGCGTTCATCGGCCTTTCTAAATTCTTCAGGATTATAACTGAGGATTTGATGGTTACCTTTGCAACACCTTTCTTGTTTGTCTTTGCAGTGTATTTTTTGCCGTTGAACTTGAAGGTGATCTTTTTGTTTTTGAGGTATTTCTTGTTGACTTTGGCCAGGGTTGCCTGTATTACTATTTTTTTGGCAGATCTTTTTACTGTAACGGATTTTAAGTGTTACCAGGTGTTTTACAGTTACCTTTTTGGACAGTGATTTGCCCAATACTGAAGCAGTTATTGTATAAGTGCCTGGAGTTTGAGTTAACTTATAAATAGCTTCACCGTTAGTTGCTGTAACTGAACTGCCGACTTTCTTTCCTTTTATTTTAAATGTTACCTTAAGCCCGCTTACAGCCTTATTGCCGTCAAACACCTTTACTGATATTCTGTAGAGTAGAGGACACTTACCTTAACTGCCTTAATTTTAGGAACGAATGTGCTGGTTGCAACCAGTTCCCTTACAAAACCGGCATATTTGTCATCACCTGAATATTTGAAAGTGATGTCATAGTTTCCGTCCTTATATTGGGACAAATCCAGTGATGCAATACCATTGACAATGCCGACAACCATTGCTTTTTCACCATTGACAAAGATTTCCACAGTACCTGATGCATCACGCGGAAATGTTATGTTAACAATCTCTGTTTTATCATCAACATCATCGACAGCGATGTTGATTTCAGGAAATTCCTTAATATTTATCTTGCAATCGGCAACAACGCCACCGGAAATTGCTTTGCTTATCTTTTTAACATTTCTGTTTTCAAAACTGGATTGGGTAACGGTAACGTCATCCGAAGCTAGATAAACCGCTACGCTTTCCTCCTGGGAATAGCAATCCACAAAACTGGAGGTGGAAATGCGTCCTCCGCTGCCTTCCCACATGATAGCGCCGCCGCTTTCATAAGCAGAACAGTTCATGAAGTTACAGTTAGAAAGCTTACCGTCATTTCCCAACCAATAGACTCCACCGGCACAATCATCAGAAAAGCAGCTTATGAAGTTACAGTTGGTTATGGAACCGTCTGCAACATTCTCCCATGAAATTGCACCACCATAACCTGCTTCAACACGACAGTTCACAAAATTACAATTTGTTATGCTGCCGTTATATCCATCCCAATTAATAGCACCGCCATAACCTGCACTAGCACGGCAATTCACAAAAGTACAGTCAGAAACAGCACCTGAGCTGCCATCCCAGTAAATAGCACCGCCATAACCGGAAGTGACACGACAGTTCACAAAAGTACAATTGGAAACAACACCTTCATAAGCCTCCCAGTTAACTGCACCACCCCCATCATAGTCCATGCAATTTTTGAACTTGATATTCTTCAATATGACATTATCGGAAGTGACGCGAAATGCCCTCATTAAATTGTTACCGTCAATAACAAATCCATTTCCGTCAATTGTAATCTTTTTATCAATATCGACACTGGGATTACCATCTGAGAAAATGTAATTTCTGGTTAACTTTAACTCGCCGGCAGCATCATCTATTTCACTTGCAAATCTGCGAAACTACCGCTTGGTTCTGATAAGATATCCTGCCCATTTAATTCCTGATTTAAATTTAAAACAGAAACCTCCGTCATTACTTCACTAACAGTGAGATTATTCGATGCAACATTCCCCTCAGTTGCACTAACAACCCCCATTGTTAAAATAACCAATAGTATGGCTATTGAAATTTTACTTATCTTCATAATTACACCTAATTATTAATTGATATATATTTGTGTAAAAATTAGCATATATTATTTTTGAATTAATTGTAAATAATATACATTTTACAAATAAATAAAGAAAATATGAAAATTATTTAGAAAAAAAGTTTTGTATTGGGCTACCTGAAGATAGTCCCCAATTCATTATTAATAAACTACAATATAATATTCGCGCTTTAGCTATAATTCAACTTCATCCAACTCTTCAATCTTTCTGTCGAAGTCAGTCAGTTTGCGGGCAAGTCCTGAGAAGTAAGGAATATAAACCTTTGAGAATGCAAGTCTTTCCGGATTTTCACCCATCTCAGAAATTCTGTCCTTGACCCTTTGAATCTTGCGTTCAACCTCATCATACATCAGGTCTCCAGGGAATTCACCGATGAATACACCGTCTGCACCGTTTTCAAGTGCATAGCGGATGTGTTCGGGACTTACACGGTTTACTGAAATGACTTTTATGATGTGTATTGATTCTGGGTATTTGAGCCTGTTTACCCCTATATTGTCAGCGGCAGTATAACCGATATTATCTAAAAATACCAGTATCATGCGTTCACCGTCCTGCTTTCTGGACAGTGCTCCCTTGATTGTTGCCAATATCTTCTCATCAATGTTACCGTTGACATGAATTGCCCTTTGGTTGCATCCTAAAATACATTTTCCACATCCTGTACAAATCATAGGATCTATATAGAGTTCATCGTTCTGGATGCTCATGGACTTGTATTTGCAGCGTTTTATGCACTCCCCGCAAACAATACATTTTTCCTTGTCGATTTCGGCAATGAACGGCTCGATTTCCACACCACCGTAATTGTATTCATTTACCTTTGATGCTGCGGCTGTCGCCTGCATGATTGAGTCGGTAATGTCT
Organism: uncultured Methanobrevibacter sp.; assembly: GCF_947169325.1. Taxonomy (GTDB): domain Archaea; phylum Methanobacteriota; class Methanobacteria; order Methanobacteriales; family Methanobacteriaceae; genus Methanocatella. The sequence goes on from NZ_CAMVPN010000004.1 coordinate 4,779, forward strand.
TTTGGATCATGTGCCGTTCCGCATACGAATATTCCCTGAACGTCTGTTGCTATCGGCTTGATTTTAGGATGTGCTTCCTTGATGAATCCGTCTTCTGTTGTTCCAACATTGAGGATTTCAGCTATTTCGCATGTTCCTTCTGACGGTTCCATTGCAGTTGACAATACTACCATGTCCGCTTCGATTTCAACGAATTCACCTTTAAGTGTGTCTTCGGTACGGACAATGAAGTTGTCCCCTTTCTTGACGACTTCACCGGGCCTTCCGCGCAGGAATCTTACTTCATTTTCCTGAGTGTGCTTATAGTATTTTTCAAACATTCCAGGTGTCCTTATGTCAGTGTAGCAGATTAAAACGTCGGTTTCGGGATACTTGTGCTTGATGATGTTTGCATTCTTCAGTGCCACTGTACAGCAGATTTTTGAACAGTATTTATGTCCGTCAGGCTTCTCGTCACGTGAACCTACGCACTGTATCATGACGACACGTTTTGGAACCTCACCATTTGATTTTAAAAGCTTGCCCTTGGTCGGACCGTTTACACCGGTTATACGCCCGAGCTCTGACTGTGTTATGATATCAGCATATCTGTTGTATCCGTATTCTGGACGTTTGTCCATGTCAAATAGCTTGTGGCCGGTTGCAACGATTATTGAACCGACCTGAAGGGGAATCCTTTCCGGTTTTCCTCTGAGTTTGATTGCTCTCATGGTACATGCCTTAACGCAGTTGCTGCATTTGTCACAGTGGTCCATGTCAATGACGTATGCCTCAGGATATGACTGTCCGAAAGGCCTGTAGATGGCTTTGCGCATTGAGAGATTGTCGTTCCAGTCGTTCGGCACCTCGACTTCACATGCCTCTGCGCATTTGCCGCAGGCAATGCATTTTTCTGTGTCAACATATCTTGGTGATTTCTCAAGGATTAGATTATATGTCCCGGCTCTTCTTTCAGCTTCGATTACCTTGGTGTTTGTCAAAACGCAGATGTTTTCGTTCCATACCAATTCATTCAGAATCGGATTCAGAAGACACATTCCACATTCTTCGGCAATCTTTACAGGGGAGAATACCTTTCCTATCTTTGCCATATGCCCTCCGATTGAAGGGGACTGTTCTATGAGAGTTACCTTTGTTCCCTGCTTTGCCAGGGACAGTGCCGCATTCATTCCTGCGATTCCCCCACCTATTACTGCAACCTCATCTGGTGTCTGGCAGTATATTGGGTCAACAGCATCGGACTGCTTTACCTTTTCGATTGATGCGTTAATAAGCGTGATTGCCTTATGGGTGGCCTTTTCATGGTCATCATGCACCCATGAGCACTGCTCCCTTATGTTTGCCATGTCCATCAGGTAAGGATTAAGGGGCTTTACGTAATCCTGGAAGGTTTTCTCGTGGCTTATCGGTGAGCATGCTGCCACTACAACCCTGTCAAGGTCATGGTCAAATATAGCATCACGGATTATCTTTCTACCATTGAGTGAGCACAGGTTTTCAAACTGTCCTATGAATTCAACGTCAAGTTCCGAGCGAACCTTATCCAAATCAACAACATCTGCAATGTTTCCACCGCATTCACATAAAAAAACGCCAACTTTTAAATCATCCCTCATTTTTTAACCTCCTTCAAATCCTTAATTACAGAATCAATTGGAACCGTATGTGCCTTTGCTCCTATCACCTTGTCCATGTCAGCACCCATTGCAAGTGCAATGAACTGCGCAATGTTTAAATGGATTGCTCTGAATTTTCTTCCTTCCCTTTCGCCAATCAGGTGCTGGTATCTGTCGAACTGTATATGGCAGTTAGGGCATAAATGGACCATTATGTCCACATCCTCATCTTCAATCGAGTTCATCTTGTCTGCTGTTGCAGTAAATGACAAATCAGGATTGGAATACCTCTGACGGAATCCTGTTCCGCAGGTTGCCCTTTTGTGATCATACCAGCCGATGGTTTCACAACCGCATTCGGCTATCAGCTCATCCATAACATTCGGATCCCTCACGCCTCCGACGGTATCCTCGTAGTGTACCTTGCAGTAGTGGCATCCGTGGTGGGTTGCTATCCTATATCCGCTCAGGTCATATTTGAGGTGGTCTTTTATCTCATCCTTTTTGCCGTAGAGGATATCCACTACATGGAAAATGTTTTCTGTAGGTTTAAGGTCATCCTTTTCATACTTCAAATGACCCAATCCGTTTTCATTGAATAATTGGTTAATGTGATTTCTCAAATCGTCCTTTTTATTGAGAAGTTTGACTGATTTCTTGTTGATTGCATAGCATGTTGCACACATCATGACTATGTTTGGCCTTCCGAGATCCTTTGCTATTTTAAAGTTACGCGCCCCTATAGCTGTTGTGTCTATCTGATTGAATACATCTGAGTAATGGCCAAGACCTGTGCAGCAGGTCTGCTTTTCTGATATTGCATAGTCTATGCCCAGCTTATCGAATACGAATTTTGTTGATGCTTCAACGCCAGGATATTCAACACTTACAAGACAGCTTCTGAATAAAAGAATATCCTTATCCGGAATGAATTTCATTGCTCGCCCTCCTGTGAGTCCCTTATCTTTTCGATCTTGTCCTTGAATCCTGTTATTGTCAAAATCTTACTTACTTCATCGATTACGTCCTGTGGAGGCATGAGAGGAGGGTCAAGCTCCAGTTCATCTCTTATTTCAGTCAGATTCTGTCTGAATTCCCACCATCCGGGAACGTCCCTATCGATGTCTGTGAAAAATATTTCAGGAATGGCTCCGATTGCGGCTGTGAAATATGAATCGGCAAATCCAAGGTATTCATACAGCTTGTCCCATGCAATTCCATTCTCTATTGCAAACTGCTTCAATATCTGGTTTACTTCACATACACTGTTTCCGACCGGACATACACTGTGGCAGGTATAGCAGTAAAAGCAGTTCCAGATATTTTCATCCTCAAGGATTGTCTCATCTCCCTCAAGAACCCTTTCCATGATGTCTCTCGGATTATACTCGGAGTGCCTTGCCGCAGGACATGTTGATGTGCACATTCCGCACTGGACACATTTTAGGACCCCTTCATCCTTTGAGTTTTTGACGTCATGGATGATGTCTTCTGCAAAGTTTATCGGTTTATCAGTAATTTTCTGTTGGTTAGTCAAAAAACCACCCCATTACAATTCAAATTCCCTGTTTTCAATCATTTTCTTTAGCTTCAGTGACAGTTTGTTTGCACGCAGCCTGTCTGATTGCCTGCAGATGATCGGCACATTGACATCAGCGCCGTTGATTGTCAAGTCCACATCTCCTGTGTTCATGTCAAATGCATCGTTTTTACAGTAATTGGCACACATTCCACATCCATAGCAGTGCGCTATGTTCAGACTTCCTTTCACAAATGCGTTTGTAGGACATACCTCTTCAACTATGCATTTTTCACAGCTTAAACATTTGTTTCTGTCATATTGAGGTCTTAAGTCGTGACCTGTCCACATCTTATCGTAGTCGGTATTGTCTAAAGGCAGGTGACGTCCCTTGATGTCTGCTACCGGCAGGTCAATCATGTCATCAGTAATCAATAAGTTATTGTATATCTCCTCATTTAATACAGGTATCGGAATGGCCACTGTGTCATATATCTCTCCACCCTGGCCAGTCTTGAATCCTCCAATGTAATACGGATCCATTTTTGTGAGGTCTCCTGAAAGCATCAGGTTCGGCTTTTCAGCACTTGACCTTGTTCCGTCACCTAGAATGTATCCGACAGTTCCGTTTAAAAGCACCTTCCTGCCTTCCTTAATGGCATTGTGTGGAATGTCGTTTTGAAGAGGGTTCAAATCTCCGCATCCTGAAAATGTCAGTCCCCTCAGGTTTCCTTCAAGAGGTATTGCCGCAAATATGGATGAGACAGGTTCGGCATTCGGATTGGTGAATGCAGTGTAGTTTTTAAATGCCATACGGGCTCCGATAATCTGTCCACGTGTGATATCATCAATTGTTATCGTATTCCTGATTGTTTTCCCGTCAACGCTTTTGACTACAACATCAACTTCACGGCCTTCCAGAAGGTCTTTAAGCAAAAATCCTCCGCCGTAATTCTCGTCATGGATTGAATGTGCTGTTCCGTGAAGGATGACATCGACTGAACCCAGCCATTCGTTCGGACATGGCCCTGCATATGCAGGAACTCCATTCATGTAGACTTCACGTGCCCTTATGAATTCTCCCGGTTCGGATACTATGAAGTTGAGTATTGCAGCAGTTCCGCTCATGACGCCGCATGTTCCACAGGTTACCACATCAACATCCTCAAAGTCAGGTGTGTCGCCCTTTTTTATGAGCTTCTTGAATTCTTCGGCAGTGTAAATGTTGGCTTCGCCATTGTCAATCCTTTCATTGATTTCGGATATTGTTCTTTTGCTGGTCACTTTAAAACTTCCCTAAAGCTTTCCTAATGTGTCTCCCCTAAGGCCTCTTCTCAGGGTTTCAAGGGATGTTATGTCATCGCTTGAGATGTTTCCGAGATTGACGGTGTTTCCCAGCTTGAGTATGAAGAACACCTGCTGGTCCTTGTTCGGAGCTTCCCACAGTATTTTGTTTCCATCGAAATTATCCAGAATGTAGTCTATTTCATCTTCCTTGGCGTTTCCTGACTTGTCGAAAATTCCGATGTTCTTTCCGCCTTCCCTTGCCTCTACGATTACAAGGGATGATCCTGCATCAAGCTCTTCCTGCATGTATTTGATTCTCTCGTCGATTGTGAGTTCCTTGTCAAGTTCGGGGTTCTTCTTTCCCACTTCGGATAAAACTTCAAATCCTTCCTGACGAGCCCTTTTGATGCAGTTCAGTTTGTCGTTGTGGTGTATGTTTATGGAACCGTCTGATATTTCGATTGCAGGAAAGCCCAAGTTTCTGGCTTCTTCGAAAAATTCATGCAATTTATTGTTTTGATATGCCAGTTCAAAGAGTGTTCCGCCGGTATAGGGTGTTATGTCATGCTCCTTGTACATCTCGACCTTTGCCTTGATTATTTCCTGTTCATGGACTATGGAGGTTCCCCATCCGAATTTCAGATAGTCGACGTATTCTCCGGAAATGTCCATCAGGCTTTTGGCAGTTTCAAGGCCAAGTCCTTTGTCTAAAACCATTGTGATTCCACAGTCTCTTGGTTTTTCCTCTCGTTTCATGGATAAAAATTCAAATGATTTCAAGATATCACGCGTGTAAATTCATTAATATAAAATTAGTATATGAATGTTATTAAGAGTTTGCTTTTAGAAAAAATAGAGAAATATAAAAAAAGTAACAAAAAAAGAAAGAAAATTATTTCGCGTTGATTTCATTTTCAGATCTTGTAACCAGGTCTGATAATGAATTGCGAACATTTTCAGGAATGGATTCATTTTCCTTATCGGCAATTACCTGGGAAATGATTTTACACAGGACAAAAATGGCATGTTTGTGCTCCGCTTTTGTCTTATGAATGTGGTGAGGGCTTATTTTTAGGGTGATATACTCACTGCAATCATTGGTAATTTGGTCATCTTCCGCTAAGTATTTTAAAACATATACTAAAAATTGATGTAATTGTATCATTTCGTCTTTGTACATTATATCTTACCCTTTAACTAATTTCAGTTAGTTAAAAATTTAACTCCCGTTTCTATACAATAATATTATAATCTAATCATATTTAAATATTGCATTCCAAATAGTTTACATATTTTTGTTATTCAATTCAAATTAACTAGAAGTTAAATCCTGCTTTAAAATGACATGGGCGCCACTGAAACTGTTGAAGATGACAACATGTTGAAGCTGGATATATATCGCAGGGAATTAAAAATCATATTTGTAAATGTGGATCGATAATGTCAATGTCAATGCCAAATAAAATGAGGAGTTGCCATATGACAATTGTTTTAATCAAGCGTTCGTTCAATATAACGGTAAGGTTTTTTGAGAAGAAATTTGAAGTGAAATAAACATTAATCAAACACCACATTTACCCCCGGATTTCTGGAAAATACCTAATAAAAAAGAACATTTACGTCAATTAGAGAATTAAAATAAGTTCAATACTAAAAAAGCAAAAGTTAATGTCAAAAAATAGATTTAAAAACAATATAAAGTTAGAAATGAATCTAACTTCATATTTCCCATAACTTTTAATATTATACTAAAATCCTATTAGAATTTTGTACAATAAGTTATATTAACTTAATATTATTTAATAGTTTTGATACGTATCATGAAAGCAACAAAAGCTCACCAAAGGAAAATCAAAACTCAAAATTTTTTACGTTCAACCATCGAGTTCCAATCAATAGAATCTTAATAATATAATGATGATGAGTCTTAGAATGGTTATTGACAATGTTAACAACAATTCACATTTTTTACTCAAATTTATCACCTTAAAAGTTATGGATGATTTAATTTAAGCGAGCAAAATCTTTCAAGGCCTAGGCCCAATAATATTTTAAACTAGCTAATATATAAATTAATCGATGATTTAAGAGCGTTAAATTGTTTTTAGATTAAAATATTTACTTATACTTGTTAAATTGTATTAAAAAGGAATTTTGTCTTACTTTCCAAGGACATTTACATCAAATTCATTTGTCTCGACAATCCTCGGAAGCCTTCCGACAGTTCCCACATTATCACCACAGATTATCAAAGCGCCATCGAAAAACTCCCTGAAATTATCACAGCACTCCAAGGCATTTGAAACCTTATCCTCACTGGTATCACCAATTACATCATTCGCTATTCTGGTTGCAAGGCCATCGCAAAGTGAAGCTGACCGGCCGATGACAGTGACGCTGTCTGCATCGCCAAAGCTTATCGAATGGCCAATTTTGGCTGAAGAGGTGCAGATTCCCAATGGCTTTGATCTTTTGCGAATCTCAAAGGCGATGTCATTTCCAAGAATCTCATTGTTAGAGTATATTCCGCACAAGAGCTTCCTGTCATTGACAAGTGCAATGTCCCCGCCGTTTTCAACTATTGAATAGCTTGAGCCTTTAGCAATGAGATACTCCAGACTCATTTCGGAAATTGTTCCGGCAACGCAGGCCATAGGTCCCACATCGGCAAAAGCTGAGGATTCATACATCCTCAGGACAATGTCCGGCAAATCCCCCTCCGGAGCCTCAAGAGGGCTTAGGGCATTGGAGAAATCATTATGTGTGAATATATGATTTTTCAAATCACGGCGAAGGGAATGTATGTATCTTTTCAAATCATCACCGTCAATGTCAGACGTCAATCTGATGTGGGTTTCCTCCAAAACAATCTCCTCAAAATACATGTTTAATAATTTAATTTATTAGTTATTAAAATTATATTAAATATCATGAAAGCCCTTAACAAGATGCTGTGTTTGGTTGACGGTGAGCACTACCTGCCCGTCACCCAGGAAGCAATAGATACACTTAACAATTTGGACCACATTGACATCGTGTGTGCAGTATTCATAGGAGGAACCGAAAAGCTCAGGGACGATTCAGAGGAATCCTACTCAGAAAAGCTTGGCGTTCCAGTTAAATTTGCAACAGACAAGGACATCCCATATGACCTGATTGTTGAAATGATAAGGCAATACGGTGTCGATACGGTGATGGATTTAAGCGACGAGCCTATACTTGACTATCCGAAAAGGTTCAAGATAGCATGCAAGGTGCTCAACGAAGGAATAAGCTATGAAGGACCTGACTTCAAGTTCGAACCAACATCACAATATGACATCATGGAAAAGCCTTCAATTACAATCCTCGGAACAGGAAAGCGTATCGGAAAGACTGCAGTTTCAGGATACGTCTCAAGGCTGATTGACAAGAACGGCTATGAACCGTGCGTCATTGCAATGGGAAGGGGAGGACCTGAAGAGCCCGAAATAGTCCACGGAGAAGACCTTGAAATCAATGCCGAATTTCTCCTTGAACAGTCAGAAAAAGGAGTTCACGCTGCAAGCGACCATTGGGAAGACGCCCTTATGAGCAGAATACTTACCATCGGATGCAGACGCTGCGGAGGTGGAATGGCAGGCGAAGTCTTTTTGACAAACATGAAAAAGGGAGCGAAGCTTGCTAATGAGGTCAACTCCAAGTTCGCAATCTTTGAAGGAAGCGGAGCCGCAATACCTCCAATAAAGACAAACAAAAAAATAGCATTAATCGGTGCAAACCAGCCGATTGAAAACCTCACAACCTACTTCGGACCCTACAGGGTCGGGCTTGGCGATCTGGTAATCCTTACAATGTGCGAGGAACCTATGTGTTCAGATGAAAAACGGGAAAAAATAGAAAGTTTTGTAGCTGAAATAAACCCTGATGCAACTGTCATATCAACCGTGTTCAGGCCAAAGCCTTTGGATGACATTTCAGGTAAAAAGGTATTGTTTGCAACCACAGCCCCTGAAGAGGTCAAGGACAAGCTTGTCGAATACCTTGAAGAGCATTACGGATGTGAAGTGATAGGCACAACCGCACATCTCTCAAACAGGCCCCTGCTTAGAGAGGACATGAAAAAGTACATGGACAAGGCTGAAGTAATGCTTACCGAACTTAAGGCTGCGGCAGTTGATGTGGCCACCAAGGATGCGATAGCAGCCGGCCTTGATGTTGTCTACTGCGACAATATTCCTGTTGCAATCAGCGATTCCTATCCTTCATTAAGTGATTCAGTTATAAAATTAGTTGATTCTGCTATTGATGATTTTAACAAATCATCATAATTTCTTTTTTTACAGCCAAATTACAAATATTTTAAAACTTCAATTCCCAAATCAGTGCTTTTGTATAATCTGCCCTTTCTAGCATTTTCGTTTAAGCAGACTACAAGATTTTTTTCTTTCAAATCTTTCAGTACATTGGAGACATGGTTTGTCCTCAAACCTATTTCCTCAGCAATTGCAGATGGGATTTTCATACTTTCGCCTATACATTTTAGAATGTTTGTTCGGTATTCTGATGCAAGTATATAACCGACCAATTCAAAAATCTCATCATTGTTCATATTTACTTATTACTAATTAATCAATAAAAAAAGTTATGTATAATAATGGTTACATTTAAACACTTTTATCAATTAAATAAATACAATTGCAAATAAAAACATTTAATTAAAAATAGTGAAAAATAATATTAATAATGAAAAGAATCGCAATAGGAATCGGAGAAAACGACAATATTTTGAAAGCAATCAAAATCTTTCAAAAAGAACATGATTTAGACATCAACCGCATTGACAATGACAACGATTTGGTCAAGGCAATACTTGATGATGACATTGACGCCGTCATAAGAGGGTCTCTTCCGGCATCCGGAGTAATGAAGGAACTGAAAAGGCACTACCCCGACATCTCAAGGGCAACATACGTTAACGGCGAAGGACGTGAGTTTCTCCTGACACCCGTCGGAATCGATGAGGGAAACACCCTTGATGAAAAACTGAAGATTGCCATAAACTGCGGTGAATTTCTAAAAAAGCTTTCAAAGGAACCTAAAATTGCAGTGCTTGCAGACGGTCGCAAAGGAGATTACGGAAGAAGCGAAACAATCTCCAAATCAATCGATGATAGCGAGAAGCTGACAGAGATGATTCAAAAAAACACTGATTTTGAAGTCAAAAACTATTATATCCTGATAGAAAAAGCCCTGAAAGACAACTGCAATGTCATAATAGCTCCTGACGGAATTATAGGAAACATAATATTCAGAACACTTATTTTAGTCAATTCCTGGCCAAGCTGCGGAGCGGTAACCTTCGGAACCGACACAGTATACATCGACACAAGCCGGGACCAGACAGTCGAAGGATATCTCAGAAGCATAGAATTTGCATACAATTTAACCAACCTTTAATAATGTCGAGTGACATATAATTAATTACTATAAATTTTAAAGGGATAATAAAATGGCAGAAAATATACTTTATAGAATTTATGAATGGTATATCTCAAGAGGCCTTGTTCCGGAAAAGATGCCTAAACACGTGGCAATCATCATGGACGGAAACAGAAGGTATTCCAAACTCCAAGGCAATGCCGATGTCTTGAAAGGACATGAAATGGGGGTTGACACTTTGGAAAACGTTTTGGACTGGAGTGTCGAGCTTGGAATAGAAATCGTGACTGCCTATGCTTTTTCAACAGAAAACTTCAACAGACCGAAACATGAAGTTGACGGACTGATGAGGCTTTTCGTAATCAACTTCAAAAGACTGGTCGACCATGAAAAGATTCACAAGAATGAAGTTAGAGTTAAAGTTGTAGGAAGAACAGAGCTGTTGCCGGAAGATGTAAGGGAAGCCATCAGGGAAGCGGAGGAAGCCACCGCACACTACAACAAAAGACTTTTCAACCTTGCAATCGGATATGACGGACGTCTTGAAATCATAGATTCATTCAAAAAAATCATTGAAGACGTTCAGGCGGGAAAAATCACAATTGATGACGTTGACGAGGACCTTGTAAGCAAAAACCTCTATACAGAAGGACTGGACGATCCAAACCTCATCATAAGAACAAGCGGTGAGGAACGTCTAAGCGGATTCCTGCTGTGGCAATCATCATATTCAGAGCTTTATTTCTGTGAAACATTATGGCCGGAACTCAGAAAAGTGGACTTCATAAGAGCAATCAGGTCATACCAGGCAAGGGACAGAAGATTCGGTGTATAAACATGATTGATACTCATTGCCACATTGATTTTGAAGATTTTGACAAGGACCGTGAAGAGACAATCCAAAGAGCTAAGGACAAGCTTGACTGCATAGTCGCATCAGGATTCAGCAACGACAGCAACAGAGCAGTCCTTGAACTTTCAAAAGAATATGAAGGTTTCATTTACCCTACTTTTGGTTTCCATCCTGTCAGTTCACAAAACTCCACAAATGAAGAGCTTGAAGAAGCGCAGAATTACCTAATTGACAATCTTGACAATATCGTTGCGGTCGGTGAAGTCGGAATGGACTATTACTATGTCACAGACAAGGCCATGCGCGAAAGGCAAAGGGAAATCTTCACAAGCTTTTTAGACCTTGCAAATGAGCATAAGGTTCCAATCGTTATGCACGTTAGAGACTGTGAGAAAAAGGCCGTGAACATCATTCAGGATTACGGAGACATTCCTTATTTTGTTTTCCACTGCTATGGCGGCAGCTTCAAGACCGCAAAAAGAATCATGGACATGGACAATGCATACATGAGCTTTTCAACCATGCTCTGCTATTCCAAACAGCATCAGGAGTTGGTTGAAAAGATAGATTTGGACTACATCTTAACAGAAACCGACAGTCCGTACCTTGCAATGACCAAGGATGAGAGAAACGAACCCGTTAATGTAGTCAATGCAGTCAGAAAAATAGCTGAACTTAAAAATACTGACGTTGATGTTGTTGATGATGTGACAACCAAAAACGCCAGAAAAATCTTTAAAATTTAGTAGTGAAGCGTAAAATTCAAATTTATCAAAACATCATTGTTTTCCTTGACCGCTTCGATTTCAAGTTCAAAGTCTGTCAAGTCCTTTTTTACCAAATCAACCAGATGCCACTCCAGAAGGGAATCGTTTAAAAATATAACGAACTGGTTTCTGAATATCTGAATCGGCTTTCTGCAAAATAGCTTGAAAGCATAGAAATACATCTCCATTCTGAAAATCAGATCTTCCTTATCTCCGTTTCCGTTGATGAAATAGTCCTTCAAATCCTCCTGCAGGACTTTTCCTTCATCACCGACATCCACCTTGAATGTTTCCATTTCCACCAAATCTTCCATCAGCTGCTTTTTTTCCTCATCACTATACACTTTAATCACCGCAATATGTAAATTTCAATTTTATAACCTTATAATCATTAGGCATGAACGTAACTTTAAATCTGTCAAAGGCATCATCAAGCTTTCTTAAAAGGGAAAGCTCCAAATCATCGGGGATGACATGTATTATGAAATAATCGTCTTCGATTTTGAAGTTGACATCATCAAAGACCGGCAATCCGAGCTCTGATGAAAACACGTACCTGTAAACTATCAGCTCATAATCATTGACTTTTTTGCCGTTGATGATGATGTCTGCCAGTTCATCCTGCAGTTTGGATGCAATAGCTTCAAATGTAATTATACCACCTAAAACCTTTTCCAGACGTCCATCTTGCTTTTCTTGTCAAAATATCTGTTCAAGTCCTGATTGTCAACGCTCATGTTTGGCTGAAACATGCCGCATGAATCATCAGGGTCAGTATGGCCCTGGCCCTTTGTGCAGATTATTCCCTGAGCAGGTCCTCTAATCTGGACATTGCTTTTCCAGAACCTGCAGTTAAGGCAAACCCTGTCGTATCCGACATCAGATATTCTGATTCCATCAATGTCATGCATTTAACCACCTATTCCAACGGCAGCAAATCCCTTTCGCCAAACACTTCCTTTGCGGCGGCTATGCCGTTGATGGATTTTGGAAAACCGCAGTAGGCACTCATCTGCATTATTATTTCAACAATTTCAGTTGGAGAGTTTCCAACATTCAATGCAGCGCCAATGTGGTCCTTAAGCTGGGGAACTGTTCCCAAAACTGTCAGTGCCGCAACGGTGCACAGCTCACGGGTCTTCAAGTCAACCTCGCTTCGTGTGTAGATTTCAGAGTAGGGAAACTCAACCACAAAGCGTGACATGTCAGGGGCGACATCGTCAATGTCCTTGAAAATCTCTTCAATTGACCTTTCCTGAATGCCCTCAAGGACATCCTTTCCTTTTTCATATCTAGACATACATTAACATATGTCACTAAACCCATTTAACATTAGCTGTCGTGAAAACGTAATGGGGCGAGAAGACAGGATTGTACAGTCTGTTTGTCGATGAGGTTGTATTGAAGCTTATGGCTATTGACTTTCTCAAATAGAAGTTGATTCTATCTCCAATCGTGTCCAGTTCATCCTTGCTGAACTTCTGCGATGATTTGGCATATACCGTGAACTGTATCCATCTCTTGTCGTAATTGCTATCCTCGAGTTCCTGATAGGAAACGTTTATTATCTCCACAGTATATGGAACGAGAAGCATTCCCTTTGAGCCGGGATAATCCGAAAAGCTTCCTGTCGGATACATTCCAGTTGAGGATATGCCTATGGCCTCGTTTGCCCCGTTTCTTGCAGCAGTCATTGCAGTGTTGAGTTCGCTTTCGCTGGCTATGAATATCACTGAAAGCATCATTATCAAAATCAGCACTCCTGTCAAGAACAGATATTCTGCGCTGATCTGGCCTTTTGAGTCAATCATGATATCACTATCCTCCCGTTGCCGTTTTTGGAAACCAGATAGCTGCTTCCGCTGTGGAGATTATATTTCGAATCAAAATTCGATACCGGAATCAATGTTTCCCCCATCCTGTCAGCATATTCCATCGTCAGCTTGCCGTTTTCAACAGTTATTTCATAATAGCCAACATCGGAAGGCAGCGTGATTGATTTGGAGTATCCTTCCCCATTGGAATTCACTTGGCTTATTGAGTTTGCAACATCATCGAGAATCACCCTATGAGCTACGCTTTCTTCGATATTCAAACTTGATTCAATCATGGATTGTGATATGAATAACAATGGAAGGGCAATTATTAAAATAATGAAGATTGAAAATAAATACTCTATTGAAATAAAACCTTTATTGTCCATGATTTTAGATTATCTTAGTTATTAATAAAGTTTCTCTGATTAAAAATCAATTTTGATACATACTTATTAATATGATTTGAAATAAACAATTAATCATGAAAGGAAAAGTTATTTTTATTGGTGCAGGTCCCGGCGACCCTGATTTAATAACAGTAAAAGGAAGAAAGGTTATTGAAGAGGCAGATGTGATTATCTATGCAGGTTCACTTGTAAACAAGGACGTATTATGTCCTGCAAAGGAAGAGTGTGAAATTCACAATAGCGCTTATCTCAATTTGGATGAAACCGATGCAATAATTACTGAAGCGGTTAATGAAGGCAAATTGGTTGCCCGTGTTCATACCGGAGACCCTTCAATCTACGGCGCAATTGCAGAGCAGATCCGTGAGCTTAAAAAGCATGACATCGAATATGAAATCATTCCTGGCGTAAGTTCACTCTTCGGTACCGCAAGCGTTCTTGAAGCAGAACTGACACTGCCTGAAATCTCACAAAGTGTCATCATCACACGTCCTGAAGGAAGGACCCCTAAACCACGGGGAGAAAGCATTGCAAGCTTTTCAAAACACCATGCGACCATGTGCATCTTTTTGGGAATAGGCATGATTGACAAAGTTGTTGGAGAACTGCTTGAAGGTTATGAGGAAACTACTCCTGTTGCTGTAGTCAAGAAGGCAACCTGGCCTGACCAGCAAATAATCAGAGGAACACTTGCAGACATTGCAGAAAAAGTTAAAGATGCCAACATTACAAAGACTGCAATGATTGTGGTGGGAGATGTCCTCGATCCAGGGGATTTCAACGCATCCAAGCTATACGACAAAAACTTCAAACATGAATACAGATAATTCGGGACTCACAAAAGTCCCATAAACCCTTTTTTTAATCCTCACCGATTACCTTAACATCATTAAATGCGTCATGATTGGAAACATAGACCATGCATACCTTGTCCTTCATTGCGAAGACAAATGAATAGCTTTCATCATCATATTTCTGATAATAACCTGAATATCCAAGCATTTGGGTAGGGCTTCCGCCGACATTGGCAGCCACTTCCTTGGAGTTTATCCCTGAACCAGGCGTTCTTGTTATTCCAATTTCAAGGTAGTTCTTATCGCCGTTCCATCCCATTGCTGTTGACTTTACGTTTCCGTCATAGCTGACCTCATTTCTGGAGGGGTCGTTGACGTAGTCCGATGGGATTTCAAACTTGACTCCGTCGACCTCAACGATTTGGGTTTGGCTTGTCATGAGAAATGCTGCGGCAGAAACGGCAATTATAACCACAATAACAGCAGCTATGATTATATATTTATTTAAAAATTTATTCTTAGGTGATGGTGCCTTTTCACCACAGTTTGGACAAAACTGGCCGTTTTCCTTTAATTTTGCACCGCATTTTTGGCAATATTCTTCCATAATATATCACCAATATCGAAAAAATTAGCTGTATTTGTCTTTAATCTCATTCATTAGTCTTAGCTTTTCAAACGCAACATCCTTTGGTGCCCTTCTAAGTCCGCAGTCAGGATCCAAAATCAGATTGTCCTTTCCGACAATGTCTATGGCCTCAGTAACGAGATTTTCAATGTCGTTAATGTCATCGACTTCATTTACTGATGAGTCAACGCATCCGAATCCTATTTTTTTGCCTGATATAAGTGATGCATTGTCTTTTAAAACTCCCAAGTTCACATTATTTCCGGCAAATTCAAAATCCAAAATGTCCACGTTGAATCTGGAAATGTCTTTGAATGCATCCTTTAAAATGCCGCATACATGCATTCCCAATGGAACGTCCAAACCGTCCTTGAGTATGTCAATGGCTTCACGGGCGGTTTTCATCTCCACCATTCCTGTTGAAAGGAAAGGTTCATCTATTTGGATATAGACCGGCTTGACCTTTTTGGCAATTGCGTCAACTTCAAACTTAAGGCTGTGGGCCAAATCTATGATTGCATCTTCCTTGTTTTTATAAAATGACTGTACTCTTGAAGAGTGTACGATTGTATTGGGCCCTGTGATGATTCCTTTAACGCCCTTGCCTTCAGGAATGCTTCCGCCATAGTATTCCTTGATTACCTTTTTGGCGAATTGAAGGTCCTTTATTGAAATTTCCTGTGTCGGGTTTCTGATTTTACCGACTATGAAGGTGTTTCCACCTTCTATTTTCATTCCAGGAATGTATTTTGTAAAAATAGATACCATGTCACCTCTCACCTGACCGTCTGAGACTATGTCCACTCCTGCGTCAAGCTGGGCTGTGACACTGCTTCTGATGGCTTCCTTGAAAGGGTCGTAAGCTCCGAAGCTATTAAGCAATTTATCTTTAAAATTAGATGGTGAGCTTTCGCTGGCTGGAAAGCTACCTACAACAGTTGATCTCATTTTTTGTTCCCAGTATCAAGTTTTCTGATTTTTTCAACTTCTTCATCATCGATTGGAAGCTCGACAACTGATGTTCCATGGCAAGGTTTTGTGTAAGGCAGAAACACAGTTCCCTTTTCATGGTCAAAACCGATTGGTATCGGTGGAATTCCGATTACGCGAACGCCCAATACCTGATCTCCAGGCTTGATGTAAACGATGTCATCAGCCTTGAATCTGATAATCATTGCGCAATCCTTGAAACCTGCCTTTGAAGCGTGGATTTCATAGTTGTCTGATTGTTGAAGGTAGGTATCTAAACAGAATGACATTTATTCAAACTCCTTGATTGCTTTGTCGAATTTGACTTTTATCGGTGAAGGATTGTGGAATGCTCTTACTGCAACTATTTTTGAACTGCTTCCGCTTTCCTCAATCATGTTAACGAATTCCTCAACCTCATCGGCATCCCTTGAAAATACAAGCGCCAGGGAGTTGCACTGAAGGATTTGCTCAAAAGTTACGAAAAATGATGCTGCAGCATCCTTGTGAACAAAACCTACGAGAAGGTCGAAATCGCCTTCGTTAATCTCACCCAGTAATCTTTCAAGGTCTTTAAGATTAAGGTTGTAATGGTTTTCAGGGTCTGATATTTTCACCAGCTTTGAAGCGGCAGGGTTTGCTGCGATTGTGGTGTCATAACCCATTTTTGTTAATTTATTAAAAACATAGACTGCCATTGGAGTCTGTGAGGGAGTCTCAGGACATCCCAGTAAAACTAAAGCTTTCATATAATTACCTCTATAATCATGATCTTGATTTAAGCGATACCACATTGGCTAAAATCAATGCTCCTAAAAATATGAATGTCAATAAAGCCATACCGTTGATTGTTCTGTTGAAGACAAACATACCTATTAATGCCTGTGAACAGAATGCTGCAAGAGCTCCGGTTAAAAGAACTTCTCTTCCAAGGTATTTCTTATTGTTTTTCTCCCTTCTTTCCCTGTAGATTGTCAGCATCTTAAAACCTACAAGTATTGTACCGAGTACAAATACCATAAGACCTATGAGACCCAAATATCCGAAGTCGAATCCGTATCCGAAAATACCAGGAAGCATATAATCGATTGTATCCTTCTGGTTAACCAGTATACCGAAAAACATTGGGAAAGGAAGACCGAAGAATAAAACCAATTGCATCGGCATCGTAATGTATCCTTCAGCAAATGCCGTTCCTTCCGCACCCCAATAGGATGCATCGGCGCTGTGCCCAATCAACTGGATGTTGTTCAATACCATTTTAATACTTGATAGGGAATACTGCTCAATCCTTGTCAACCTTAAGACAGGTGAGAAGATAGTCATTCCGGTTATTCTGGAAATACCTTCCAAAAGAAGGAAACCTGCGGCCGCTGCGCCTAAAAATATTCCGATTCTTTTACCTGTAAGGAATGATTTTTCCCTGAATGATTTGGAAATTATCAGATATCCTATGAACAGTCCCAAAATCCATAATATCAAAAATGATCTGTGCATCAATCCACCGAAAACTGTAATTCCACCAATGAAGAGAATTACGAATCTTCTAAGCGGCCGGATATCCACACCCGATTCCTTCATCACCTTCAGCGACGCCAGAGCAGCTACAGCTCCAAGCAATGCGATAGGACCGAACGGGTGAGTGAACTCCGCCTGACTTGCGGATACTATAAGAAGAACAATGTCCGCTCCGAAAATAAGTGTGAAACCTCCAATGATAAACAAGGACAAAAAGGTTACAACACTTAATGATAATGGAATCAAGTTAAGACAGAACACCATTGTAACGAATAACATCAATGCAATCTCTACAATGAACTGCAAATGGTTTTGAGCAATTAATAACATATTACTATCACAATTTCAACTTATTTAAAAAAATATAAATGGACTGACCGGGATTTGAACCCGGGGCCTCCGCCATGCCAAGGCGACGATCTACCATCTGAGCTACCAGCCCAAAAAAAATATAATAAAATCAAATAATATATTTGGCATTAATGGTATATAACTATTTTCCATTTTTTGCCAAATCATATAAATTATCTATGATAATCTGGAAAAGGTCATCCGTTTTCAAATCAATCTTATCATGAGGGTTTACAATGAACTCAAGTGACTTGTGAATGACTTCGTCAGGGTCAAGTGACCTGTACATAAGTCCATGATTGATGTAGAACTGATCCACTGACAATGTGTCTCCAGGATAACATGAAATGACTGGAGTCTGAAGCAAAGCGGCTTCCCTGTTCATTGTTCCACCGGCACCGATGACAAGGTCGCATTTTTTTATTATGCTTGAGGTGTCGACCGGAGGCTTTAAGATTGAAACGTTGTCTATTCCTTCGAAAATTTCAGCCTGTTCCTTGAATCTAGGAAGAACAAGAATGTTTGCCACATTTTTCAGCTCATCCACGATAGGTGAGAGAACTGATTTTCTGCAGTCCGCATCAAGGTATGATGCAAGAGAAGGTTCCGGTCTCATCAATATTGTTTTCGGATGCTTCAAGTCAAGGTCCAAATCGTTGAAAACGTTGTCGTTGTACTCGAAACTTTTGAAATGCATTATCTCGGAAGTTCCATTGTATGAAATGATTGTATTCGGGTCTGCACCAAACTTCATCAGTTTCCACATGTCGATAATCCTTGGTGTGATGATTCTGTCGCACAAAGGAAGTGTCAATTTGTTAGCTGCAAGAGCATGTTCGTTGTCTAAAACGTACAAACTTGGGATCCCTAGACCGAAGGAAATTCTAGGAAGCTCAATGGAATGCTTGCTAAGGGCGACATCCACCTTTTCGTCATGTATGATATCGACAAGGTCATAGACTCTTGTTGTGCTTTCCCTCAGCTTGTCATAGAGGCTGACACCATGCTTTCCGACGGAAATGAAATCGATATCATACATTTCCATCAGCTTATGGATATCACCGAACTGTCTTCCGGTTACAATAACATCCTCACCTTCGGCTTCAAGATACTTGATTATATCCTTAAAAAACCTTACATGAGGTGCGTTTGAAATGTCAATCCACACTTTCATGAAATCACCGGCACTACAAGCTGTTTTTCCTATCTTCAATGACTTTTATAATTTCATCCAATCCTTCGCCATCTTTCAAGTTGGATGTGATTACCTGAACGTTAGGATTTAATTTTTTGGCGTCTGCAACCATCTTGTCTATGTCTGCTCCGACAGCATCGGCAAGGTCAATCTTATTGATTACAATAACATCTGAGGTCTGGAAAATGATTGGGTGCTTTTCTACGGTGTCGTCCCCTTCAGTGACACTGACGACTACGATTCTCAGGTGTGAGCCCAATTCGAAGTCAACCGGACAGATTAAGTTACCTACGTTTTCAATTATAATCATGTCCAAATCGTCGAGAGGCAGGTCATGAAGTCCATGGTGAACCAGATGAGCATCAAGGTGACATTCCTTGCCTGTATTCAGACCTGCTACAGGAACGTCATGCGCTTCGATACGTTCTGCATCGAATTTGGAGATTACATCCCCAGCTATGACCCCAATCTTATAATCTGTATTGTCAATTATCTCTTCAATCAGTGTTGTCTTACCGGAACCTATTGCTCCGACAAAATCAACACAAAAAATTCCTTTTTCATCCAAATGTTTTAAGTTTTTATCGGCTAACCTTTTGTTAGCGTCCATAATATTCTTTGCTACTTCCACATCAGCTACTTGGTGCATACTTTTGCCTCCATAATCTATTTATCATCAGGTTTTTCAATAATAATATTTTTAACAACTATATCTTTACCGTTCAATATTTCTACCTTTAAGCTGTCGCATTCAGGACATTTTACAAGTGGCGCGTAATGGTCACTGTCATCCAAAATGGCCACACCCTTAAAACCACAGTCCCCGCATTCAATTTCTGCTGGAATGTCTTCAATAACTATTTTAGCTTCTTGCATAATCGTATTTTCAACCAGAATGCCCAGCATAAACTGCAGCTGTTCCGGATTTATCATAGCCAATCTGCCTATTTCAACAGTGACTTCATTAACTTCAGTGGCATTATTGCTTTCAGCGGTCTCCAGAACCGCATTGATAATGCCCTGAGCCATTGATAATTCGTGCATTTTACAACTCCTCTATCTAATAAATATTAATAGTATAAATTTGGTTTTATTAATTAATAAATATATTTAATATTTGGACAATATCGAAGTAATACTAAACATTGAAAACAAATTAAAATAATGTTGCTATTGACAACATTTAAATATTCTGCTTTTTAGAAATAATATCACAATATTTTGGAGAAATACAAATGACCTATAAATCTAAATTCGGTTTCGGATGCATGAGGCTTCCCGTAACCGATACAAACGACCCTACAACAATCGACCAGGACCTATTCAATGAGATGGTCGACATCTACATGGAAAAGGGCTTCAACTACTTTGACACTTCATATGCATACCACAACGGAATGAGCGAAGTGGCAATAAGAAAGGCAGTGGTTGAAAGATACCCTAGAGAATCTTTTTTAATCTGCGACAAGATGCCTACATGGGCATTGACATCAGAGGAAGACAACGACAAATTCGTCAATGAAATGCTTGAAAGGCTTGGAATCAACTACTTCGACGTGTTTTTCATTCACAACATCAATGTTCCATGGCTGAAACTGGCCAAAGAAGCCAAATCATTCGAATACATCAAAAAGATGAAGGACAATGGAATCGCCAAAAAGATTGGTTTCAGCTTCCACGACAATTCAAAACTGCTTAAGGAAGTCCTGGAGGAGTACGCAGACATCCTGGATGTTGTCCAACTTGAACTCAACTATCTGGATTGGGAAGATCCTTCAATCGAATCCCGCAAATGCTATGAGCTGTGCGCCGAATACGGCCTTGACGTTTATGTGATGGAACCTCTTAAAGGAGGAGTCATCGTCAACCTGCCTGATTCAATCAAAAATGACTTTGAGGAGTTCAACCCCGACAAGTCTATAGCCAGCATGGCAATAAGATTCTGCGCTTCACTTGAAAACGTTAAAGTCGTATTAAGCGGCATGAGCAAAATGGAAGATCTGATTGACAACTGCGACACCTATGAAAACTTTGAAGTGCTGAACACAGAGGAAAATGAATTTTTAGAAAGAATGGCATCAAAACTTAGGCAGAACGTTGCAGTGCCTTGCAGCGAGTGCGGATACTGCATAAAGGCATGTCCTGAAATGATACCGATTCCTGAATACTTCAATCTGTACAACACAAGCAAAAATCAACCTCAATCAAACATATACAGATTGTACTATGACAAATTGGGTGAAGAAAAAGTACCTGCAGACGAATGCACATACTGCGAAACATGCCTTGACCACTGTACCCAAAAAATAGACATTCCCGACATGCTTGAAAAGGTATGTGAACACTTCGAAGAGGGTTTCAGTCCTTATGCGGGAGCTCCTTAGGAAACCCTCATCTTCAACTCCCTAACCATTTCACCATTCTTATTTATTTTTGAAGCCCTTTTGTAGTATTCAATCGCTTTTGGAAATATTCCTGACTGATAGTAAATCAATCCCATCAGGGCAAGGGCATCGGCATTCCTGTCATCGAAATCAAGCAGCTGCTCGAGAATTTCAGATGCAGTTGTCAAATCTCCCTGGGTGTAGAGGTCATATGCCTCCTCATACAGCACTTCGATGTCATCCAGTGACTGCAGATTAACCTCCTTTTTAGCCTCATGGGATTTGTTTGAAAGCATCACGTCAAGTTCATTGGCCATTTCATTTGACCTGTCCTGTGCAAGCGCCTTTTTTACAAAATAAAGTGCAATGTCCCTTTGGTCCTGATTGTATAAAATCTGAGCCATCAGGGAAAGCGAATCCACATGGTTCTTATCTATAGACAGAATATTGTTGAGTATGTCCTTTGAAGCGGAATAGTTGCCTTCATCATATAGCTTCAAGGCCTCCTTAAACAACGTTTCGACTTCACTGTCTTCATGTCTCTCGACGATTTCATCAACGATTTCCTTTTTGGGTTCGCAATCCTTTGAAATCAGCTTGCACATGTACTCCAGAATGTATTTGGTCGCATTCTTGTGAAGCGGCTTGTTGTCGTTTCCGCATTTAGGCGAATAGATGCATGCAGGACATCCGCTTTTGCATCCGCAGTTGTTGAGCAGGTCCATTGTGGATTTGAGCAGATCCACAAACACGTCAACGGCCTTTTCACAGATTCCGATTCCGCCTTCATAACCGTCATAGATGAAGATTGTCGCTTCCTGAGTGTCCTCGTGATAGTTTGTTGAAAGCCCACCAATGTCAAACCTGTCACACATTGTATGAAGCGGAAATAGTCCGATCAATGCGTGCTCCGCACCGTGAAGACCACCTGCAAAGACTTCCTCTTCTGCAAACATATCCTCCAATGTGTCCTTTACCTGCTTTGGAATGGTGAACCACAGTCCTTTTGTCCTGAACTTCAACGGAGGCAGGTCCAGAGGATATGTTCCGATTGATTTTGAAAACTGCATCTTCTTGTACTTATAGTAGTCCTCACGAACCGTGAGCTCTCCGAAATGAATAGTGAGATTCCCGTATTTAGTCTTGGAGAGCTTCTTTTCAATGTTAATCTCGGTTTTGTTTAAAACCATCGTATGATAGTCCACAGTCTTCTGGCTGACATTGACGAATCCGTTTTTGAGATTAACGCTGTTTACGACATATGTGTCTCCCTTGTTGATTAGGATTGCTCCTTCATGGGCTTCACGGTAAACCTGTGAGCGTTCCATTGTCTCCAAAAGCCTTCCGTTGTTCATGACCTTGAACTCCTGACCGGAAATCTGGTCCAGCGAATGGTCAAGTGCAGGATTGTCATCGTAAGGATACATGTAATCCCCGCGCATGTTCTTGTGAAGGTCCTTTTTGGCCACTAGCTCATCGAGAATCTCCTCATCAACACCGAAATATTTGGAAACCTCTCCTGACTTTATCGCCAGCTCCTTGGCTGCACAGAGGATATGCGCCTCCTGAAGAATAGGATTTGTCAAATCGATGATTGCGTTTTCATGGGGCTTGTCAAAGAAGAATGACGGATTGTTCATGAAGTACTGGTCAAGCTGGTTTTCAAAAGCAATCAGTACAGCAAGTGACTTCTGGTTGCTTCTTCCGGCCCTTCCTGACTGCTGCCAAGTTGAAATCATTGTTCCTGGATAACCTGAAATGATGACCGCATCCAGAGAACCTATGTTGATTCCAAGCTCCAGTGCATTTGTGCATGTGACTCCCAGGTATTTTCCTGTCTTGAGGCCTTCCTCGATTTCACGGCGTTCTTCAGGACGGTATCCTGCCCTGTATGCCGCAATCCTGTGGGCCAATTTTCCCTTGATTTGAGTCATGTCCTTTTTTGCCCACATAGCAATGAGTTCCGTTGTCTTTCTTGAAACAGTAAAGCATAATGTCTGGATTCCCTTAAGCATCATGTATATGAAAATGTTTTCCGTTTCCATGTGAACGGAAGGGGCATTCTGCATGTTGACCTTGTTTCTGCGGTAGTTCTTGAACGGATTGTACAATATGAAATCCTTCTCTCCGCTGGGTGAGGCGTCCTCGTCAATCAGCACAAACTCCTCGCCTGTCAGTCTGTTTGCAAGCTCCAGAGGGTTTGCAAGGGTTGCTGAAGACAATATGAACTGAGGATATGAACCGTAGAAGTTGGCTATCCTTTTGAGCCTCTTTATGAGAAACGCCACATTGGATCCGAACACTCCCTTGTAGTAATGTGACTCATCAATGACAATATACCTCAGGTTTTTATAGAAGCGTGTCCACTGATGGTGCCATGACAAAATCAGATGCAACTGATAGGGGTTTGTAAGAACAATCCTGGACTTGTCCCTGATTCCCTTCTTCTCATCCCTCGGCGTGTCTCCGTCATATGTCCTTGGCCTGATTTTAACATCAAGGCTTTCCTCCAGATTTTCAAGAACATGCAGCTGGTCGTTAGAAAGGGCCTTTGCGGGATAGATGTAAAGGGCAGTGGCGTCCCCATCCTCAATCATGGTCTCCATAATCGGCAGGTTGAAGGCTAGGGTTTTTCCGGATGCTGTCGGCGTGGTAATGATGACGTTTTCACCGTTTTTGATTGCTTCGTATGCATCTGCCTGATGCCTGTAGAGCCGGACATCCTTTGAATCCAAATAGTCGATGATTTTTTCGTTTAAATTATTAACCTTTTTAAAACTAGCTTCTTTTGCCGGCAATGTCTCCACATGTGCAATATTATCCCTGTATCGCACATCATTCTTAAACATATCAATATTGTTAGGCTCAGACATATTATCAGCAAAATTAAGTTAATGATTATATTTTAAATTCAAATAATATTTAAAATGTTCGTTATTTTTGAAATAAGTTCAATGAGAAAATCAGAATTTTGATATAAGTCAGGAATTTTTAGGTTCCCAACTTATCTATGCATATTATGGAAGAACATTTTCTTCCTTGAACATATTTTAGTTTTAATAATAAATAAATCTTTATATTGAACAAGAATCAATATAAATTGAAATTTTATAATTCATATTTAAAAAAAATTTTATGCAATTCAAAAAGAAGCCTGAAAAAGAACTGAAAATACATTTTTGGCTGAAATTCCTAAATGCCATATTGAAAAATTAGATTAAAAATCGAATAGTTTTCAAACGCTCTCTCATTCAATTTATAAATAATGAAAAAACATAAATAATATCATTATACACTTAGAGGGAAAAATAATGATTTCTTATGATAAATTTGAAGACATTGTGGTGAATTCACTCAAGAGAGACATTTCTTCAAATCAGGATCAAAAAAAGGCAATACTGTCAGACAGCGACAAATCCCTATTCATTGTAGCAGGACCAGGATCCGGCAAAACAACTGTAATGGTGCTTAAGATATTGAAATACATCTTCGTTGACGGGATTGACCCGAGCGAAATACTTGCTACAACATTTACAAGAAAGGCTGCAGATGAGCTGTATTCAAGAATCCTCGGATGGGGAGATGAAATCAAGAACAGCCTCATAAGCGAACTTGACAACGACAGCTTTGAAGACAGCTTCAAGATAGTTGAAATCGAAAGGATTGACTTCAACCAGATTAACATCGGAACCACAGACAGCATTGCCGAAGAACTGTTGAGAGATTATAAAAAACCTGGTGAAACCCAGCCTTCAGTTATTGAAGACTTTGTTGCCAACTCTGCAATGATAAAAATCCTGATAAAGGATGAAAGGTATCTCAACAAGAATCTTGTGGAATATCTGAAGGAACTGAGTGGAAGAGCCAAACTTGAAGAACCGTCACGAATGAGCGATATCCTGATTGAAATCAAAAACAGGATATATTACGACCAGGTGGATTTCGAAAGACTTTATGAGGACACCGAAAAGGGAAGCGGCCTAAGCCTTGCACTGGACTGCATAAGAGAATATGAGCAAACCCTTAAGGCAAGACACACCATCGACTTCACCATGCTCGAGTCAATGTTTCTTGAAAGGCTTAAAAACGGCAGCCTAGATGAGTTTCTAGAAGACATCAGAATCGTCCTCATCGACGAGTATCAGGACACAAACCTGATTCAGGAGGACATCTACTTCACGATTGCATCATCCGCTCTTGAAAACGGAGGAAACATCACAGTCGTCGGCGACGATGACCAATCACTTTACCGCTTCAGAGGAGCGACAGTGGACCTGTTTACAAACTACAAGCAGCGCGTTCTTGACAGGCTTGGCATTGAAGTTGAAGAGATTAACCTGAGAACCAACTACCGTTCTACAGAAAACATCATCGAACACTGCAACAGGTTTGCAGAGCTTGACAGAGAATACCAGTTTGCAAGGGTTGAAAACAAGCCTAAAATCATAGCTCCTGATTTCGACAAGGACAGGATGCCGGTTTTGGGAATGTTTCGAAACAACCCTGAAATGCTTGCGCGTGACCTTTCAAGGCTTTTGAACAATCTCATCAACAAAGGGGAAAGCGAAATAAAGGTTCTGCAGGTTCTCGATGACGATTACTACAGAAGAGTCAATGGAAATGTCGACATTGCCAAACTGCAAATGCTCAAACAGGAAAAAATCAGGCAGGGTAAGGAAATCGACAAGATTACCCTTAAGCTTGACAGCGAGCACGGTTCGGCTTCAGACATTGCCGTGCTTTCATATTCTCCTAAGGAAATCAGCTTTGGAAACAGGACATTTCTCTTCTTTTTGAGAAAGAACCTGAAGCAGTTAAGACAGCCAATTGAAATGTTCAACCCAAGGGGACAGGATTTGCAGGAAATAGACAATGTCGCAATATTCTGCGGACTTATATTGGAGTGCATAGACCCTGAAGGATCAATTCAGAAATCAGACAAGAGCATTCCTAACCTTGCCAAAAGAAACATGACAAGATGGAGAGTGAAAGCCAAGGAATACATCAAAATGGAACCTGAACCAACTGAGCCTATTTCCCTCAACACTTTCGTGACCCGCTGGCAGCTCAGAAGGCCATATCCTGAAAGGGATGAAAACGGCGTTGAAATCCAATGGCCTAAAACCGCAAGCCTCATGGAACTTGCATACAAGCTCACAACATGGATTGAGGATTTGCAGGACGACGTAGAGGGAGTGGTATACCTTGAGGCCATTACAAAATCCATTACACAGACAGGATTTTTCAATGAGTACCATTCAAACATATCATTTGAAAACGCGAATGCCGAAAGGGAATCTGTACTTGAGGCAATCTGGAACATTTTCATACCTCTTTCAACAGGAGGAGTCAAGATTGACGAGTCACTGCTTGAGACATTGCCGAACAACAGGGTCAATGTCCTTTCAATCCACCAGTCCAAGGGACTTGAATTTCCGCTGGTCATCGTTGATGTCGGCTCCAAATTCAAAACAAACGACATCAAAACCCAAAGGTTGAGATTCCCGAAATCATTGAAGGATAAGGTCACCATCGAAGACAGCATCAGAAAGCATTCCATATTGGGCAAAAGCGATAGAAGCGAAAAGGACCGCTCATTTGACGATTTGACCAGACTTTACTTCGTGGCGTTTTCAAGGGCTGAAAGCGTGCTGTTACTGATAGGGCTCAGTTCAGCCATTGAAGGATACAACAAGAAAAACAAGCACTTCGACATACCGAACATTGCCCTTGGATGGAGCAGAGATGAAAACTACGTCGGATTTAAGGAGATTTATTTAATTTAGGAGATTTACTATGAAATTGCCTTCAAGATCAAAATCATACATGATTCCGGAATACAGCCTCACCGGAGATTTGCTTTCATACATCACCTGCGGCCTTCAGTACAGATACCAGAACAAAGGGACACTGCCTCCTTCAAAGCCTGTCCAGAGATGGTTCGGAGAGTTCATCCATGGCGTGATGGAAGAGGCGTATCTTGACTGGAAATACAACAACAGGGAATTTCCATGGGACTGGAAGGAAGACATAAGGCCTATTGAAGATGAAATAGACCTGAGACTCCAGGTCAGGGGACTTTACCCTCACGATGAGGATTTGTTTTTCAGCATAAACAGACCCGGCAACGAACTGACCCTCAACGACCTCAACGAACATGACCACAAGAAACTTGCAAGCGCAAGGGCTGAAAAAGCAATAAACATTTGGGGAAAGCACCTCTTTCCTTTGATTGACGCATCGGAAATCCTGATTAAGGGCGTAAGGCCTATGCCTAACTTTGACGAGAACACCAGCCGCTCAAACTACTATGGAATAAACGGGGTTGTGGACGTTCTGACATCTACAAAAATCAACAGAATCCATGAGCAGAGCACACTGTACAATTTCGACAACAAGATTGTCAGTTTCATCAAAGGCAATCTGGATGAGAACGACATCGAGGACTATGAGATAATCATAGACTACAAAGGAATGAAAAGGCCGCCGATTAAAGTGAGCAAACCCCATGCCGAGGACAAATGGGAGCATCACAAGCAGCAGATACTGACATATTCCTGGCTGCGGTCAAAACAGGAGGATGCAAAATCAATATCTGCAGGAATCATCCTTTATCTAAACGAACTTGTTCCGTCAAAAGAGGATTTGGTGCTGATTAAGGATGAAATCAACGATGGCCTGACAGACATACCTGCTGACGGGCAGTTTGAAGATGACATCAATACAATCATGAAATGGCATGAGGACGACAAGGCTCCAAACCTAAGCGACGAGTTTAAGATAGCAAGGTCAATCAGATTCATCAGAATAGATGAAGCAGAACGTGACAAGGCACTTGACAAGTTTGACCAGGTGGTCTATGACATTGAAAACTCATTAATCCGAGAAAGGGACGGATGTAAAATAAAGGACGCATGGAAGGCGGAGGCAGATGAGAGAACCTGTTCTGCATGCGATTTCAGGACATTCTGTAAAAATAACACTGACATAACAAAAAATTTTAAAATACCATAATACATAGTAATAATTAGGCGATTAAAATGGCAGATTTAGAGAAAAACAAAAAATATTGCGAAGCAATCGAAAGTAAAATCAAGCTTGATGCAAAACCTGTAGCGATGAAACTGATTAAAACAGAAGATGACCTTCCAGAGGGTTACGATTTGATTGGTGAAAAAATCAGACATTGTGAAATGGTTAGAAAAGCATCATTAGGAGATAAGTTCTACTCCACAATCGATGAACAGATGTGTTTAGGCGGAGCTGGAGCAATCGGACTCAGGGACATGCCTGAAAAATTGGCAAACGGTGAAAAATATTTCTCACTCGGAAGATTCCAGGACCTTGAAACCGCTAAAAAGTTAACTGCAAAGCTTTCAATGATTAAGGACATCTCCTGGGGAATAATATACGCTCCTTTGGATGAAGCAGACTTTGAAGCTGACGTTATCCAAATCATCACAGAACCTGTTGGCGGAATGAAGCTTGCACAAAGCATTGTCTACAAAACAGGTGAGAAAATCGAACCTTCCTTTGCAGGAATCCAATCATTGTGCGGAGATGCATTTGCAAACCCTTACCTTTCAAAAGGAGTTAATTTCACATTAGGCTGTGACGGTTCCAGAAAGGCTGCAGACATCAAGGACAATGAAATGACCGTTGGAATAAGTTCCGATATGATTGAAGAAGTTATTTCAGGTCTCGATTCAATCTAGAAGATTCAAGTAGTCTTCATAGTGATTGATATTCAACAACTCTTTTTTATTTTTTTCTTTTATCCCATAAAACGTATAGCCATCGGCAAATATTTTTCTCAAAATAGGATTAAGGTTGTCATCCTCGTTTTCAAGATATTTCATCAGATTTTCCCTTGGAGCTACAAAAGGCATTCCCAATCCTTCGGCAGTATCGAGAAGTCCTGTTTTTCTTCTTCTTAAAATTGAAATGGTATGAAACGGATCTTCGCTATTCTGACTTACTTCAATCAGACGGTTGAATGTTTCTGTCGATACTGTAGGCTGGTCTGCTGTGATGCACAATGCAAAGTCAGAGCCTATATTTGACAGACCGTTGAAAAGTGATGTTGATAAACCTACATCAACAGGATTGTTTTCTATGAACTTTACCTTATCTTTGTAATTATCAAAGATAGCTTCCTTTATTTCACTAGAATAATGTCCAAGTACTACAATGCACTCATCTATATTTGCAGATAATGCATTGTCAATTGTTGTCTCTATGACGGTCGAATCTTTAAACGGTAAAATAAGTTTGTTAGTCAAATCGATATTGAGTTCCAGCTGGTCCTTTCTCATTCTGGAATTCTTTCCGGCTGCAGTAATAATTGTTGAAATTGACATAAAAAAAGAAACTAATGATATATTCACTATGCTGGAATATATCTTGTAATCTGTGCATAAATACCCATACCAGTACCTGAACCTTCGGTCCACATATTGATTTTTACAGGGTAGTCGTGGTTGTTTGAAACGGTAATGTCACTTGCAGGGTTGTAACCGAACAATACTGCATTTTCAGTTCCATCCATACCAACAGGCAATCCGAATCCTTCTGCAAGCACTGCTGCCCTTAACGCTCTTGCGGATGGACATACACCGTGTGCCGCACTTCCTCCAGGAGCTTCGGAATCACTGGCCGCTTCGAAGTAAACGTAGTCCTTACCTGTACTTGTTGAGTTAGGAGGTATGATGGTGCCGTTCCAGGCCTCTACAAATTGTTTTGCATTTACTTCCCTGATTGAATCCCCATATTCAGGGTGAGAGCCTAATGAAGTTCCGTAAACTTCACCGTTTTCTTCAGTATAGTTTCCCATATACAGCAGAATAGGATTTCCCGTAGGATATTCGGCAACATAATCCGTTACTTCCTTACCGAAGATTTGCGGAACCTGGTCTGAACTGATATCAGATCTTCCATCTGAAAATCCATAAATTCCTTTCTCCAAAGTGAATGTGGAACCTACATCAGCATCATAGTTATACCAGTTCCTGATGGTTTCATTGTTATAGTATTCACTGGAATAGTTTAAATCCTTGATTTGATCAGTAGGTACAGATTGAACGACTTTTCCCCCTTCTATTACGTCCACTCCGGAATCGGTTTTACATAAAAGCTTGTATGGTGTACTGTAACCCCAAATGTATGTGTCAGGCCCTTTAACAATCAGCTTGTCATCTTCCAAATCCAAGTAACCAGGACCTTCTATGTCAATTGCATTTCCATATGAATCAATACCTGAACTTGATACTGAAGTGAAATCAAAAGGAACAACACCTGTGGAAAGCGTCATCAAAATTCCCTGAATATCAAAAGCCATGAGTTCATGTGCTATGAATCCAAAATTGGACAACAGTGGAACTTCAATAGTCTTATTGACTCCTAAAATTGATTGTCCTGCAAACATGGATTGTCCAATAGAGACATTATACTCATCGGCAACTGACTGGCCAGTATAAGGAGTACTGCTTACAAATGAAAAAGCAAACAAGAGTATGCATGCCAATAGCAATGCTGCAAATATTAAAACTGATGTTCTTCTCCAACTTCTCATTTATCTACACCCAATATTTATACAATAAATAAATATAACAATAATAATATAAAAAGTTAATGAAAAAATTAGATTGCACCTTATCTAATCGGACAGTTTTTCTGAAATTAACTTAATCCTTTCTTGAATTTCAATAATGGTATCCTGACCGTTTCCACCAATGAGAATGGCATCCTCATGGGAATACTCTGCAACCAGTTCAATAATCTGGTCCAGCGAGTTGACGGTAATGATATTTCCCATATATCCAAGAGAATTGAGCCTGTAGATTGCAATGTCGAGAGTATCGTCAAGACCAGGAAACAATACGATGACTTCCGGATTGTATTTGACAGCAACGTCGAGAATGTCAAGCCTGTGATCCTCATTATGGCGTGGCGTTCCTATAAATATTGCATAGAAATCCTTTTCTGATAAAATTGAAGCAAGCGCATCCGAATTGTCTGTCTTTCCAACATAAACCAGTGCATCATTGATTTTATACACATCCAACCTGCCTTCAACTGCCTTGAATTGTGCCAGAGATGATCTGATAACGTCCTTAGGAACCTTAAGCTCCCTTGCAATTGCGGTGGCAAGTCCTGCATTGAGCAGATTGAACTTGCCGAAAAGCTGCAGCTCATCCTGATATTCAAAATAAGGAATGCATTTGCTTGCAGATTCCTTGAAGTCACTGTTGAAATCCTGATTGAAAGCTGTGAAAATTAATTTATCATCAAAAAAGCGAACCAAAGAGTTCTTGTAGTTTGCAATGGTCTTGTGGACATCCATGTGGTCATTTCCTATGTTTGTAAGGCCAATCATGTCAAAGTCAAAGCAGTATCTGCAGAAGTCAAGTGTCATGTCACAGACCTCAACCAGCAGAATATCGTATTCACCTTCATTGGCTTCAAGAATCAGGTCATAATATCCTGAAAATCCCCCTCCACCATTTCCGCCGACCAATACCCTTTTGCCGGCATCCTCCAGAATGGTCTTTATCATATGGACGGTTGTTGTCTTACCGTTTGTTCCAGTGATTCCTATTGTGAAAATGTCCTTGTGCTTGTCTAAAACATCACTTAAAAGATGTCCGTCCTGAAGCAGCTTTTCAGCAAATGCCCCGCCATACATGCTGGGACTGATGGCTATTGCATCGCACTGCTCAATGGCGTAAGGGTTTGTAAAACCCAAATCCAAAGTAATGTTTTCACCTACAATAGAGACTGTCTGTTCACTGTCAAGCATATTCATGGACAATCTAGGTACATTCAAGCCTTCCAAATCGACATTTATATTCAAGTCTGTGGCGTAAA
Organism: uncultured Methanobrevibacter sp.; assembly: GCF_947169325.1. GTDB lineage: Archaea > Methanobacteriota > Methanobacteria > Methanobacteriales > Methanobacteriaceae > Methanocatella. The sequence continues at coordinate 37,171 of NZ_CAMVPN010000004.1, forward strand.
CTTCCCATCCATGTTTTAAGAGTGAATTGACAGCTTTCTTACCTTCTACACCTAAACCTATAACCGCCGCTTTCATAAAAAACTAATCCTAAAAAATAATCACTATAATTACATTTTATTTTAAAATTTATAAATATTTTGCAAATAGAAAATTATTTTATATACTTCTTTAAATATTAAAAGCAAGGTGTTAATATGTTTGAAGATGAAAAAGACGATAAGATTTATAATCTGATTATTTCAAATGGCACAGATATGAAAAATGAATACGGCCAGTTTACAGAAAAATTATTCTCAAAAGTGGACTTCCTATGGAAGGAATCCATATCCGGAGATTTTTCAATGGCCGGCGAAGCATTCTACTCAAAAGTCGACAGGATAATCCTTCTTGCAGGCCTTTACAAAGACAACAAGGAAGTATTCGAAAGCCTCCTGGATGCAAGTGAAAAATACGACATACCAATCGTTTTGGTAAGGCCTCTTGGAGTTGAGGAAGTTCCGGAAATACTTGAAGAAAAAGCCGCAACAATCGTCGGTTGGAATGCAAACTGCATTATCGACTCCATCAAGGATGCCGATGAGTTGATTTAAAAAAAAATAAGAATTAAAAATGATATTTAAAAAGAAACCTTTGAAATACCATTTTCTTTTTCAACTTTAATCAGGTTTTCAGCTGCATTTTCAAGCTGACTTTCGTGAGTCACAATAATCATTTGAGGCAATACGGACATGTCCTTCAACAGATTGATGAGTTCATGTCTTCTGGATGCATCCAAATGAATTGTAGGCTCATCCAACAATATTGTATCCAAATCTCCTTTTGACATTGCTTTTGTAATACCAAGTCTCAATGCAAGGGCAATAGCAATCTTTTCACCGCCACTGACCATGGTTATGGATGATTCCCCTTCAGGACCATATACTGTAACGTCGTATTCGTCATCCAATGTCAAATCAGAGTAATTGAAGTTGAATTCATTGAAGAATTCCTTGGTGTACTTTTGGATTAAAGGTTTTGAAATGATTCTCAAATCCTTTTGGATTTCATTTTTGCCGAATATTTCCCTGATGTGTTTCAGCACATTGACATAATCGCTTACGTTGCTGTGCTCTTTTTGGAACCTGTCTGATGTTTTGATCTTTTCGCTTAAGTCCTTGGTATATGCAATTGATTCACGGGCACGGCCCTTGAGCTGTGAAAGCTCGTCGCTTAATTCAACCTGCTTTCTTTCATACATCTCATAGCGGAACAGAATCTGCTCATATTTCTCCTGGTCGTAAACGGTTGCTTCAATCTTGTTTTTGATAATGTCTTTTTGATTGAGGCATGTGCCGATTTCCTCTTTGATTGTATCATGCTGAGTCATCAGAGAGTTCTTATTTTTCACAAATCCGATTAGCTGATTGTACTCTTCGTTTTTCTGCTTCAAATCGGCAATTCTGTCTTGCAGTTCTGAAGCGCTGATGTCTCCGCTAAGATGAGGGTCCTGTTCAATGGCCAACTTGATGTTTTTGACATGGTTGTCAAGTTCATTTTTGACCTGCTTCAGCTTGTATTGCACATCAGTTTCATCACCTAAAACGTCAAGTGCGCCTTTTGCCTGATTATATGCATCATAAGATTCCTTATATTCTTCACGAGCTGTTCTTTCTTTTGCGATGACCAATATAAGTTCACCAAGCTTATTGCTTATCAGTTCCTTGGATTCAAGGCCTTCATCAATCTTGTTCAGTTTGACCAGCTGATTTTCAAGATGGATGACCTTATGCTTGTAGTCTATGATTTCCTTGGACAAATCGTTTATCTTTACAATATTTTCCTCTAAGGATTCCTTGTCTTTTGCAGATGAACTTACTTTCTCTTCATATTCTGCAATTAACTTTCTATTTTCCTCAATTGTGGAATTGTAATCCTTGATGAGCTTTTCCTTTTTATCTAAAGTCAGGTCCGCCTGACAAACAGGACATTTGTTATCCACACCGTCCAGTTCCTCGAGAGGCTTTTCGCAGGCTTTGATGTTCTGCTTGAATACAACAATCTCCTCATTTTTGGAGATTATCTCTTCTGAGAGATCCTTGATTTTTTGTGAGGTTTCATCTGAGAAATTGTCGCAGGCATCCTGCAGGTGAGTGAAGTCATCGATTTCATCCAATGCCTCCTGAGGCAATTCGCAGTCATCCAGTTGGTTTTTGGATTTTGAGAAGAATTTCTGAATGTCGTTTCGCTCATCCTCGATTGACCTTAAGAGATCCTTTTTCTCCTGCTCAAGTTTAGCCATTGCGGCCAAATCTTTTTCATAGCTGATTTTTTGTGAATCCAATTGTTCAATCTGTTCGTTGGACTCCAGGAATTTGTCATATTCCTCTTTTTTATCCTTGACAATCTCTTTTTGCTGAGCGATTGATTCCAATTTATCCTCAATCTGCTTTTCTTCCTCCTTGAGGTTTTGTATGCTTACAACTGACTTTTCAAAGTCAAGGTAAACGTCAAGCTTTGAGACGTATTTTTCCAATCTTTTAATTTGCTCTTCAGCTTCACGAATCTTGTCCAGATTTTCCTGAACATTGCGCTTGTTTTCCTCAAGTTTTACGAGATTTGCCTCTTCGGTCTGCAGGTTATTGACAAGCTTTTCATAGATTTCCTTTTCGGTCTCCATATCCCTTTTGCTTGAAGAGATTTCGCTTAACGAATTGTTGACGTCGTTAATCTGGCCTTCAAGCTCATGGCCCTTGACTTTAATTTCTTCAAGTTCCTTCATTTTTCTTTCATAGTCTTCCTTGAGCTCTTTGGAGTTGTATAGCTTACCTTCAAGCTCTGAAAGCTTAAGCTCGTAATTGTTGATGAAAGGCAATAAGTTTTTCCATGCCTTTTCCAGGGAATCTATGCCCAGCAGCTTGGCTATGAGCTGTTTTTTCTCGGAAGAAGACTTGTCAACCAATTCAGCGATTTCACCCTGCCTGATGTAGATTGCATTGAGGAACAGATCTGAATCGATATCCAGAATTTGGCGAATCTCATTGTTGACTTCCTTATCACCGCTGCAGATGTGCATGAATCCGCTGTCGGAAGATGTTTTAGCGTAAAGTGAGGATTTAAGATTGGATTTCTTTTCACGGACAATCCGGTATTCCTTGCCGTTGGAAATGAACTGCAGCTCAACGGACATTGTATTTGCATTGTTTCTCACCAGATCATCTATCTTTTTGGCAGTGTGCTGTTTGAAGAGTGCAAAGCTGATGGCTTCTAAAATTGTTGATTTTCCAGCACCGTTTTCACCGACAATAACGCTTATTCCCTTATTGAATCCGATTATTGTGTTTTGATGAGACTTGAAATTGGTTAACTTTAATCTTGTGAAAATCATTCTAGAACCTCCTTGAAGGTTACCTGAATATCCTTGGTAGCGTCTTCACTGTCTTCGTTTTCCACCATAGGCTCGATGTTGTCGCTTTCAAAAATTCCAGTGTCCACTTCTTCCCTTTCGAAATTGTCAGTTGTGAATTCCACATCATCAGAGCCGAAATGCTGAGTGTAATACTGCTCTATTACAGCCTGTACATCTTCAGTCTTGTCCTTTGACAACAGCTCATACAAGTCAACGGCCAGCTTATCGACATTGCTGCCATATCCTTCAAGTCTTTGCATGATTAATTCCTTAGGACCTATGGAATCGTCCTTTATAATAAGATTATCAATTTCCCCCTCAACGGTGTTGAATGTAGGCCTTATCATCAGTGACAGTTCGCTTAGCTCCTCATTGATTCTGTCGTAAATGACTCCAGTATCTGAATCCACATTGTTGATGTTTAAAATCAGGATTGGAGGCTTTTCCAAATCCCTGATGGTTTCCTTGATGCCAGCGATATTGCTTTCAAGCTTGGTGTAATCAATTGACCTTTTAATGAATTGACGAGGCAAGTCAACCTTGACCCTTTTGACTGCAGGCTTGTTGCCGTCCATATCAACAACCACAAATCCTTTGCCGTTTTCACGGTAGTCTTCCAATTCATCGGTTTTCCATACCTCAGTAGATCCAGGATAGACCAATGTTCCCTTTCCAAAATCAGTTTCTGTGTATTTGTGGATGTGGCCCAATGCATAGTATGTGAAATTGTCAGGAATATCACCGGTTTCCAGCTCATACTGGTAGTCAAAGTAATTGTCAACGCCCTGGTGCAGTACCAGTATTGACTTTTCATGACTGGCGGCCTTTTTGGACAATTCAACTAGCTTGGATTTTAAAACGTTGCTCTGGGATGCCGGATAAAACGGCAAACCTGCAATGAACACATCACCCTGCATGTAATTGGTGTTGATTGGACTTATCACTTTCAGGCCCATTTTCTTAAAGATTACCTGTGGCGGAATTGATCCCTTGCGCATTACGGAATCGTGATTTCCTGCAATCGCATACATCGGAATTCCGGCGCCTTTAAGTTTAAGCAATCCTTTTTGGAACTCTAAAAGTGCCATTGGAGATGGTTTAGCTGTTTCGAACAGGTCTCCACTATGTATTACAAAGTCGACATTCTCTTCTATAATCTTGTCTATAACCTTTCCAAATACTTCATAAAAGTCTCTTTCACGCTCAATTAAACCAAATTGGCGATAACCTAAATGAGTATCTGCTAAATGTGCAAATTTCATTATATTACCTTTATTTATTTAATTGTATATAACCAATTTAAACACTATAACAGCATTTAATTGAATAATATTTTATTTAATTTTATATTTAATAGTTTGCAGAGAGCATTTGAAAACTATTCAATTGAGTTATTTGTAAAATTTATTAATAGATGAATCCACAGTTAATGTGAACCGACAATAACATTAACAACCGCAAAACACAACCGCTAATGTGAAATGACATTAACATTAACAACCCAATTACTCCATCATTAATGAGAAATCAGTAACATTACCCTATCAATTGTATAACGCAGGCATCAAAGAAAAATTTGAAATGATATTTAATTTTTGCATTAAAGGAACAAAATCCCAAAAAATCGCATCAATACCATCCATTACTCCATTATCAAAAGTATATTCATCAACCTTGACGTAAAGAATTATATGGGAAAATTTATCACTTTCAGGATCTGTGTAATACGTTAAATCAAACTTAGCATTAGGAAAATTTTTAACCAAATGAGGTTTAAGTTCATTTAATAAAACAATTATTCCTTTATGATTGCTAATGTAATCTAAAACTTTGTTTTTATGGCGTAAATTATAAAAATCACCTAACTTTTTAAAATTTTGATAAAACAACTCCCCATTATTTTCCAATTGATTAACAAATTTTAATTCATCCATAATATCACCTAGATTAGAAATGGAGGATTATTATTTAATACATTGAAAGTTGAAACGCATAATTTGTCCTCTTAATAACTTTTAGCGAGTTTTTTTCAAAGCAATCTGTACTCCATAATTGCTTTGATATTGAAAAATTGCCCTCACTTTGAAAAATTGCTTTTACTTTGTAAAATTGTTGTCAAAGCGTAATAGAATTCTTCAATTTTAATTTCAATTACTGATATATGGCAAATGGTATAAATAACTTTTGATATGAATCTATACAATATTACAAGGAAAGATCAATATTGTAATATAAAAATGAAAAAAGTTTGGGATTAGTAATCATATCCCATATCCAAAGTTTCCTTTTTCTGGCGGTCAAGCTCTTCGGCACGTCTTTGCTTAATGTCCTTGAAATGGGAAACAATGTCCATGTCATCACCGTGACGACGGCCTTTGAACTCATCGATTTTGACAAGAGTAGGCACCTTGCTCATCAAGCCCAGCACAATGGCTTCACCAACATTCAATGACGGCAGCTGATTTACCAAGTCCTGTGAGAGGCTTTCGCTTGCTGATTGGACATGCCTTTGGTCTTCAGGTTCGACAAGCCTTAAGATGATCATGTTGTTCATCTGTGAGAGTGCATCATGGTCGACTGTCTTTGGGGATTGGCTTACCAGACATAATCCGATTCCGAATTTACGGCCTTCCCTTGCAACCCTCTGAATCCATCTTTTTGAATCGGATTCCCTTTTGTTCGGAGCGAGGATATGTGCTTCCTCAAGTATGAAAAACACTGAATTGTTCAAAAGCTCTTCCTTGTTGTCGCTGTGTGCAGCATCCTTAGAGCGCTGAAGGGAGTTTCTCAGGATATGGCTTACAAGGACGCTTGCAACAAACTCGTCGACCTGGCTTAAGTCAAGAACATTGACATATCCTGCCTTAATGTTTGAAAGTATGTTTGCTGCGTTCTTGTTGAATAGCTTGGAGTACTTGTCCATTGAATCATCGATTTTGTTCATAACGTCAATGATCTGCCTGTCTGAGCCTTCCTCAAGTGACTTTTCATACAAGATGTCATACATTATCTGCAGGAAATTATTGGAGTTTGCCCTTCCGTCCTTAAGCATTGCCTTTGCTTCCTTGAATGCCTTTCTGAAGTGCCTTTCCTGAATGTAACCATTGGTCGGGATGTTTACCAGCCTTCGTATTTCATGAAATGCCATGTAATTCGGATTGATTTTCGGATGGATCACATTGACTTCGCCGTTGGGAAAGCTTGCATCCTTATACTCGCCGTGCATGTCAAATACGAATACAGGAACGGTGTATCCCAGAAGCTGGTCTATGAGAACTGATACGGTATTTGATTTGCCCGCACCGGTCATTGCCAAAACGGCGAGATGTCTTGAGAGAATCGGATTTGCATCGACATTGACTTCAACATCACTTTGGTTTACAAGGCAACCCAGCTTCAAAGGGTTTTTGACCTTGAATATTTCCTTGAGAATGTCCTTGTCGGCCAGCATGATTTCGGTTCCCGGAAGCACAGGGGTTCTTGGCAATTTCAAATTGTCCCTGACGTCACCGAGAATCTTTACCTTTCCACGGATGTAGTTGTCCTCCACGCCTATTCTTGAGATTTTTTGAATTGCCTTAAAGTCGTTGATGTCGACATTTAAAGCGTCATTTCCCATAATCAAGTTTTCTATCATTCCTAAGACCAGTTTTCCATCATATTCTATTGTAACGTATTCGCCGACTTTCGGCATTTTATCTGAGATGAATGTGACTTCTGTAAGTGAGGTTTCCCCTACACAAATTCCAACTACCATGACATTACCTCCCTGTTGGTTGTTTCATAAACTTTAGCTATCTTAAGCAATTCTTTCATGTTCCTGTCGGTTATAACAACATCGTTATGTGCTTTATTGAGCAGATAAGGATATCCCTGAACCGACAATACCTTGATTTTTTCAACTATATCAAGCACCTGCTTTTCAGATGCCCTGTACGGCAATTCCACTTTAAGGACATTTTTGTTGTCCTGAAGACGAACGTAAAAAACAGTGAATGTCAATCTTTTAAAGAAGTCGTTGTAGTACGGAAATGCCGCCCTTTCAAACACATGCCTGTAATCCAGCTTTGAAATACCTTCCTTTTTGGTGTTCTTGTCGAGAAATGCAATGTCGGGAATATTCCATTTGAACAGGTCATTGTCTGAGGAGGTCTTCGAAATTGAGATGATTTTTCGGTTATGGTTTAAAATCTCCCTCAGCAAAATAATCTTCTCGACAGACGCAAGGTGAAGATTGTATTCCTCAATCTTGTTTGACCTTTCGGATTTAGGCATCTCAACCAATTTCAGAGTGTCCCTCAAGTCAGGAAAAGCCAAACCGAAATGCCTCTTGGACAGCCTTCTTTCAAATTCCTTCAGGAGGCTGTCGTCCATGTTGTCCTTAAGCTTTGATGGCAGCTTGGCCCCTCTCGGAAATGCGTTTTGAAGGTCTCCCAAAATGGAGCCGTCAAGCATGTAATAGTTAACGTCATATTCGTTCAGTGCCCTGAGTGCACATTTGAGTTCATAAACCGCCATGTAATTGCTCAGAAGCTCGTCAAGGAAATTTACATGTCCGATATCGAAAATGTCCGAATCGTCAATCTTTTTAATTTCACCATCGTAGATTATGGATTCCGCTCCGACGGCACAGAAATTGGTTGTGAGAAATTTCTTTTTGTTGAAACTTCCGTCCCCAGCCGCAATGGTAAATTCGTCCGTGCTTTCGGGAAATTTCCTGTCGAACCATTTGTACTCCAATATCGATTCCATATCAGTTTCAGAGTCAATCGGCTGGATGAATCCTCTTTTAGCGATGGCTTTCTCATATAGTGAATTCAACATAGTATCTACCTTCAGGTGTTTGTCCTCTTTTGAGGATTTTACATTAACATTAACTAATTTATCAGAACTAGAATATAAATTAAATGAGAGAGCATTTGAAAAGTATTGTCAAATGCTGGGGAAAATAAAAAATTTAGAGCAGTTTGAAACTACTCCATGGAAGCTTTTCTGATGGCTCCGGTCAATTCCTGGATTTTGGCTTGAACATCATCGACTTCCTCTACAACGGTACCGGTTACGATAATGTCTCCTCCAGCTTTTGCTGCCATGTAAGCAGCTTTAGCGTCACGAATGCCTCCTCCGACAACTAGGATGTTTTTAGGAGCTGCCTTTTTGGAGTATGCAACCATTTCAGCAGGAATAGGTTCTTCAGCACCGGACCCTGCTTCAAGATAGAAGAATTTGATTCCAAAGAGCTCCGCAGACATCGCATAGACTGCAGGTATCTTAGGCTTGTTTCTAGGAACGAGATTTGCATCGCCGACCCATCCTACAGTTCCTCCTGGGGCAACGACCATGTAGTGCATGGATAAAATTTCCATTCCTGATGCCTTAACTGCTGGTGCGGCTATTGCCTGAGCGCCGTTAATCCAGTACGGATTTCTTGAGTTCACATAGCTCATGTAGAAAATCGCATCAGCGTATTTGCTTACGCTGCTTGTATTTCCAGGGAAAATGATGATTGGAACAGCGATGTTTTCAGACAATATTTTACAGGTGTTGTCCACATCGTCTCCGTTGACTGTGGATCCACCAATCATGATTCCATCGGTTCCTCCTTCAATGGCCTGAGTGGCGATTTCCAAAGCCTGCTCCGGAGTCTGTTCATCAGGGTCAATTAAAGTAAAATGAATTTTCCTTGTTTTTAAAATATCACGAATATAATTTTCAACGTCTTTCATAAAATAAGTTTTATTGAAAATAATATATTAAATTAATGCTTTAAAGAAAAATAGTATATAAAAATTAAAAAAAATAGTAGAATTCAAGAGAATGAATCTATCCTCTTGGTTCTTTTGCTTTGTATCTTAAACCTTTGTAACCGCATTTTCTGCAGGTGGTTGCACCAGCAGGGTTACGAGCGTTACATTTTAAGCAGATTTTAATATTGAACATTCTGTTTTCTGCTACTTCAAATCTTGCCATTAACAATTCCTCCTATAATCATGAAAATTCAGTAATAATAAAAATGTTATGAAATCAAAAGCAATTTACACTCTTCATAACTATTAATTAATTATTTTACTTTAATAGTATTTAAATGTTTAGTAAAAAAGACCTAAAACAATGAAAAAAACTTCATACAAAAAAATATTATTCATATTACTATAAATATTTGACGTTAATCCAAAAGAAATATTTAAATCAATACAAACACAAAAGAAATATTAATCAGGTGTTAATCATGGCAATATCCGACTGGTTTAAAAAATCGAAAAATGACGAGACAGAAATCGAGCCTCTCAGAAGAAAGGACGAAACCGCAATTGAAGAGATATCAGTGAAAGAGAAATTTGAAAGTGCAATTCACTGCGGAGGCAAACACATCGTCATAAACGAGGACATCATATTGACAGAAACCCTTGAAATCGATGTCGACGACATTACCATTGACGGGCAGGGCTACACAATATTCTCCACAAGCAGAAATGCCCAGATGTTCGTGATAACCTCAAACAACGTCACACTCAAAAACATCATTTTCAAAAACGGAAACTCAAACAGGGACGGCGGAGCCATAAACAACCTTAACGGAAAGTTGGACATCATCAACTGCGAGTTCAGGCAAAACAATGCCCATGACGGAAATGGAGGGGCAATCTACAACTATCAGGGAAAGGTCAGCATCACAGGCTGCAGATTCATCGACAACCATACCGACAAGATCGACGGCGGAGCGATATTCAATTTCAATGGGGAAATAAATGTTGAGGACTGTGAATTCGAAGCCAACGACAGCAAGAAGTTCGGCGGAGCCATTTACAACGGCAAAACACTTAACATGAAAGACACCACATTCAAAAACAACAGGGCGATAAAGGGCCTTGCCATCTTCAACACCTCAGAAGCGACATTTGAAAACTGTGAATTCATAAGGGATGATGAAAACGACCTTAGAAGAAGCTCTGAAATCCATAATCTCGGATTCATAAACATTGAAGGTGACAAAAAGGAAAACATCGAAAGCAACACCAAAGGAGGATTCATCCACATCAAAAACGAGCAGGGAAAATCATTCAAGCATCTTGAATCACTCCTTGAAAGCGGAGCGAAGGAAATAAAGCTTGACTGCGACATCATAAACAAGGAATACAAAACCGGAATAAGCATTGATGGGAACGACATTACTATTGACGGAGCTGATTACATCATTGACGGGCTTGGAAAGGCAATATTCAACATAAACGGCGAAAACGTCACCCTCAAAAACATCAACTTCAGAAACGGGTCCACATCTGAAGGAGGGGCAATAAACAACAGGAGCCGCTCCCTTAAGATGGTCAACTGCAATTTCGACTACAACATCTCCAACAAGGGAGGTGCCGTCAGCAATGAGGGTTCCATGGAACTTGAAAACTGCAACTTCACAAAAAACATTGCAAATGAAAGCGACGGCGGCGCAATCAACAACAGGGGAGAGATGACTTTAGAGGAATGCAACTTCAAAAACAACACCTCACAAAAGAACGGCGGCGCAATCAACAATATAAATTCACTGACTCTTAGAAATTGCGAATTCAAATCAAACCGCTCAAAAATCAACGGAGCATCAATAAACAATGAGCAAAACGCTTCCGTGGATATGATGAATGCAACATTTGAAAACAACATTTCAGACAATAAAGGAAGCGTCATATTCAACTACAGCCATGTAAAAATGGAAAAATGCAATTTCTCAAACAACATTTCCGCTCATGAATCATCCAACATAATATTTCAGCAGGGAGATGAAAGCAGCAATCTGATTATAGAAGACTGCATTTTCTCACGTGACAAATTCTCCAACAACCTGATATTTATCGAAAACGGTTTATGTGAAGTGAATCTGTCCACTTTCAAATTTGCAAAAGAGCGTGAAAACTCATACGTAATCTACAATGAAAACGGAGTTCTGACAGTCAAAAACCTTGAATTTGAAAACATAAACTCCAAAACAGTATTTAACAATAACGTGATTTATCTAGAAAAGAATATGGAAAAATACATTAAATCAGGCAATAAAGGATTGCCTTACAATTATCTATAGGATGTGATTGAAATATCAGAAAAACGACCTACATTTGAAGTAGTTGATGTGGAAAATGTTAAAGATGAACAGAATGCAGACAATAGGCCCAGCAATCAACTGCATAATTCAAAACATAGACTTGAATCAAAAATGGAATGGCTTTTATACAATAGCAGGTGGATTCTATCACTGATGTATCTTCTCCTGATTGTCGTACTGGCAGTAATCCTGATAAAATTCGGAATGGAGGCATTTGACTTCTTCCAGGTTGTATGGGGATTGGAGGACAATGACTGGATTATACGTGTCCTTGAATTACTGGACCTGACTTTGGTTGCCAATCTGGTGCTTATCGTTGCATTTTCAGGTTATGAAAATTTCGTCTCCAAAATAGACAATGCCGAAAAAGGTCATGACACCCTTCCATGGATGGGCGAACTTGACTTTTCAGGACTCAAACTTAAAATCATCGGTTCAATAGTTGCAATATCACTTATCGAATTACTGCAGGACTTCCTGAATGCAACAAGCCACATCGATCCGAACTTTGAATTTTGGAGAATTGTGCTTCACATAATCTTCGTAATAACCGGAGTCGCTTTTGCAGGAATGGAACTGCTTTCCGAGAAAAAAGAAGAGACAAAAGCAAAAGAAGGTTTAATTGAAAAACAGAAAAAAGTAATGTAAAAAAAATGTAAATTATTGTAGATGATCTCTACAATAATCTTTTCATCTTTTAACCATTGTGATTAATGTTCCATCGATGATGCTGTCAAAGTTAATCTTGTCAAGCCATCCTGATTCATAGAACATGTTCATGAAGCAAACACCGACAATCTTACCGTCATCAGCCAAAACTTTATCAATCAATTCATTTAACTCATCAAAATCAACATTAAACTCAGGTATGGCCAAACCGCCCATCAGGACTACAACATCCGAACCTATAGGATTTGTAATCTCTTCGGAAAGTGCCAAACCATATGATTTTGGTACAAACTCACGACAGTCATCAATATTTGTTAAAGGAATGAAGTGAGTTTCTTTATCGCTTGCACCGAAACTTAAGAATTCTGCAAAAGGAGTGCATAATCCAGGAGATCCGATGAATGTAATCTTAGATGCATCCTCGGTTTCCCTTTTAAATATTGCAAGCATCTCATTTAAACCTGTCATGTTATTATTGGATATAATAATCACCGATTATAGATATATCCGAACATAGATTTAAATCTATTGAAAAGGAATGTAAAATCCAATTTACATTTAATATTCAACAATATATGTCAATTAAAGAAAAGAAGCAAATGATGGTTTAAAAAAAATAAAAACAGGAGATTAAAAAGAGTTTAAACTTTTTAATCTCAAATCCAATTTAAGTGAAATCGAAGTCATCCACACTAGCTGAACCGCCGACACTGCCTGAACTGTAACTGGAACCTCCAGAACTGCTGTAGCTTGATTCACTTGAACTCCAATCATAACCCCAATCACTAGAACTTGAAGAGTCTGATGATGAAGATGTTGAAGCTGTTGAAGTTGAAGTTGTGGCAGTTGCAGTCTGAACCACTTCTTCAGTCTGCTCTGCAGCGTTAATGACCTTACTACCACCAGAGGCAGTCTTGTTGTCAAATTTAAGTGAGTCTGACGGGTCGTGGAACTTCAGCGTATTCCAACATGCAAGAAGCAGATCCTTACTTAACGATTGGATAATTACAGTATCATTGTATTCAACATTCTTAACGAAAATGGAATAAACACCATCCTTTTCATAAACGACAACATTATTCTCATAAGTCTTTTTGGAACTGGATTCCATGTCGTCCTTGAGCTTCTTGATGGTTTTTGAACTGTTCGCTATGGAAATGTTGGAACAGCTTGTAATGTTAACTCCGTTTTCCTTATCAACATAATAGTAAACCCCATCCTTGTCAGGTTCTGCTGAAATGTTTTCAGCAACAGGAGATTCCATATATGCTGATTTGCTTAAAACCAATGTGGTATGCTCAAATTCCAATTGATTGCCAAATAAGAAATAACCTGCAGCGCCCGCAACTACGATAACCGCCGCAACGATAATAATGATATATTTAGAATTCATCATAACACCTTATTTTATATTTTTCAGCTGTGAGTCACTGTGAGCAACAACCATGTCCTTGCTTGTAAGCAGTTGAACTTCGACTCTTGCAATGTCGTTTGCATCCCTCACTGTTGAACCCAATAAAAATCCGTCGTCAACTATCTGTAGCTGATCAAATGGAGTTGTTGTTGAATTGACCAGATTTCCTGATTTGTCATAAAAGTCTGAAGTCACCACATATCCTCCTCCACGGGCAGGAACTGGTGAAAATGTTCCTCCTACAAAGTATGAATAATTCCAGGCATAACCTTTTTTGTGCACATCATCTACATGGAAGTCTGTCACTTTAAGAGTTACATTGCCTGCATCCAATAAATCAGCTGCACCTTCATTATTCATATCATCCCATGGCACAAACATGTAAATGCACGCACCTGCAATCAATATAATTGCAAGACAAATTGCTATAGGAATCTTCTTGTCTTTTACAAAATCAGCCACATTACCTTTCTTAGTATCCCTTACCACTCTGACAGTTTTTTCAATCAGAAGCTTCAATTCCCTATCGGAATCCTCAAATGCATTGAACTTGGGTTGAGAACTGATAAAGAATTCCAAAGCACCGTCAATTTCAGAATCATCTGTTCTGAAAACCATGATTGGGATCTTTTTGGAAAAAGCCACATCAACTTCAGTATTAACAAAATTGGAAGCCTTGGAGTGCATTGAATAAATCAGAACCATTACATGGGATTTATCAATGGCCTCCATCATCTCCTTGACCTCATCATGATGCACGTCATGGCTTTTCATCCAACATTTAAGTTTACGATTCTTCAAAGCGGAATAGACCTCTTCCGCTATTTCCTTATCCTTATCATCATAACAAACATAAACATCAGGATTCATTAATCGACCACCGTTTTACTGTTTAATTATATTTTTACTTTCTGTAGTGGAAATGACCTTATTTGCATCATCAAGGACATCCACAGTTACTTTTGAAACGTTACCTTCACTTACGAGACATTGACATAATGTAGTTCCATCAATATCGTTAAATTTGGACTCATTGGTTTGTATGACCTTGCCTGAATCATCGTAAAACTTGGTTTGAACAGAATATTTGGAAGTGTCATTCAAATCAGATGGAAGTGAACCGTATACGAAGTAAGATTCACCGTCGCTTTCCAGACCCACATAATCAATCTCAAGTTTTGTTGTTGTGTTCGAATCATCAGAATTACTGCCAAAATCACTCACTGCAACAAAACCGATAACTGCAATAGCTATAACGGCGATTGCAATTATTGCAAACTTGTATTTTGAAAAGAAGCTCACCTCAGTTGTTGACTTGCTGAATTTCGGCATTGTCTTGCTGCCCTTTTCAGGAGGGACATAACTGCCTTGGCGGACCTCATCGCAAATGCGTATTGCATCATCAAACAGTGTTTCATAAAATTCGTTTTTCTTCGATTGCGAATAATCATCGAACTTTTTCACACCATCCTCTTGGAAAACGCCGTTAGGGCATGTGTCCAGCCATTGCTTGTTTTTCAAAAAGAATCCCATCTTGTCTTCAGGGACAGCCTCAGGCATGGTTTCATCAATCTTGAAGGATAAAATTGCCTTATTTAACTTGAAGGCATTTTCAATCTCTTCAGTGACATAAATTGATTCATGAGCATTTTTTGAAAAAATCAAAAGCACCAAATCCACCTGCTTGAGACCTATCATAATCTCTTCAGCATAATTGGTACTTCTCTTTATATCCCTTGGGGCTATCCAACACTTCAATCCTTTCTTTTCCAATTCATCGCAGATAAAATTCGCTTTATCGCTGTTGGCCGATGAATAGCTAATGAAAATATCCCTTTTGTCAGTCATAATCCACCATTATAAAAGAGTTCTATGGTAAATTATCTTTATTTTTTAATATTTAAATTAATGTATTTTAAGCTTGATTAAACAGATTGCTTTATATTTAAAGAAAAAAAGAAAAAAGAAGAATAATATAAAATATTATCCTATCTTGTGTGTCCAGGACGGACGTTTTTTAGCAGATGATTTGATAACCATTTTGGAATTGGCAGATCCGCTGTATTTAATTTCAACCGGACTTATGACAACCTTGTGAGTGCCAACGGACAATGTATTTGTACCGTATCCGCAAACGCCTTTATATCCCTTGTTGGTTTTGGTCTTTAAAGTTATGGTTTTGAATGTCTTGCCGGTGTATACCTTCAATTTGACTTTGATGCCGTTTACAGGCTTTTTAGTGGCCTTATTTGTAACGGTGATAGACAATGTTGAACCGTCTTTAGCATGTACCGCCTTAACTTTAAATTTCAATGCTGTCGGTTTTATGACACTGATTGAAGATGTCACGGCCTTGAAGGAATATCCTGTGTGAGCCGCATTGACAATCACCTTGTGGCTGCCTTTGGCCAGGCTTTTGGTTTGATAGGTGGCTTCCCCGTTACTATTTGTTGTTAATGTTACTGTTTTGAATTTGCTTCCGGTATAAACTTTTAAAGTAACTTTCATTTTAGGAATAGGCAGACCTGTTTCTGTATCAATCAATTTTATTGTCCACAATGTTGCCTTATTCAAAGCCACAGTCATTTTGGAAGCTTTGATTGCTGCAGTTGATCTTTGAACGGTTATTGCCAAATCACTTTCCACAGCATTGTGAAGGGAATCCGGAGTTGTGGTAACTCGTAAAATGTATTCCCCAACATCCAATCCTGAAACCACCAGAGTATTATTTGTGTAATTTATTTTGGCTTCCGGATGGTTCAAGACCCTGATGTTTTTTTCTTCAAGAATTCCCCCTTCAACTACAACACCGATTGTACCTGATTGGGCGTATTTGAAAACCATACCTGCACTGAATGTAACTGATGAATTGATTTTGGTTATCTCAAATATGTTGTTTAATTTAGGTTCATCAGCACTTACTCCATAAACTGATTGTGATTTGGTTTCGTTGAAGTCCAAGACAATATAGTTTAATGAAATGGTTGAAGATGATGAAGCCAATATATCCCTTCCGAGCAAAGCATCATTTCCCTTGAATGTGCAACGTGTTACAGTATTGTTTATGCTTAAACTGAGGGCTCCTCCTAAAGCGTTGGAAGCACGGTTGTTAAAGAACCTACAGTTATCAATTATCAATCCGACACAGGTACTGAATACTGCAGCACCTCCCTGCACTTCACTTTTTCCGTCCTTATAGGTCACATTATTCAAAACGGTATTTCCTTCAAAATGACAGTTTACAATCTTATTGGTCATGTTGTGAATTGCAATTGCTCCACCGTAATCAGTACATGTATTGTTTATGAAAGTACAGTTGTTGACGATGCAGTCATCTGCATAGAGCATTAAAGCTCCACCCCATCCTTTATTACCTGAAGCCCTGTTGTCCTGGAATACGCAATCCCTGATACGTCCATTGTCACCATACCAGAGGACAGCACCACCATGCTGATATGCATGATTGTTTTTGAAAACGCAGTTTTCCATAAGACAGTTTTGTCCATATAACAGGATAGCTCCGCCAATACCGTTTTCTTCACTACTTGCAATGTTATCTGTGAATTCACAATTTTTTATCTCACCATTATCGCCCTGCCATGTAAGGGCTCCTCCGAATAAGAAAAGACCTCCAACAAATTTAACATTGGTCATTCTCACATTAGGAGCATTGACATTGAAAAACGGAGTGTTATATTCCTTATATTCATCGGATAACTTGATAACAGCACCATCATCCCTTCCGATGATGTTAACAGTCTTGTTGATGTTTACCAGATAGTCACAGATATAGGTTCCATTAAGATAAACCGTATCTCCCTCTTCAGAACCGTCAATGATACTTTGAATGTTCCTATAATCTATGGCTTTTGCACCGATTTCTTCATCAGCACTATTTTCATCCACTTTCAAGGCTTCGAATGACACATCATCACTTATAGCCTCATCCATAATCTGCATTTCAATATCGCTTGAATTGTCCACTGCAAGATAATCGGAATTATCTGCAGCGCTTACATGCGACATTGCACAGACGCTTACTAAAATAAGTAAAAGCAATAATATCCTTCTGTTCATTTTAATCTCCCTTAAAACATAATATTAATAATCTTTATCGTAATCTATCCTGTTATTTTCTTGCTCCATGCCGGAATTTTTTTGGCTGACTTTTTAATCACCATTTTTGAGCTGGCAGATCCATCGTATTTGATATCAACCGGCTTTATTACAACCTTGTGAGTGCCGACGGAGAAAATGTTTGCACCATATCCGCAAACTCCCTTATATCCGTTGTGGGTTTTGGATTTTAAGGTTACGGTTTTATAGGTCTTGCCTGTATAAATCAATAGTTTGACCTTGACTCCGTTAATCTGCTTTTTGGTAGCCTTGTTATAAACTGTGATTGACAATCTTGAACCGTCCTTTTTGGTTGCTGATTTGACCTTAAATGTTACCTGGGTCGGTTTTATGACACTGATTGAAGATGTCAATGTATTGAAGTTATATCCTGCATGAGTTGCACTGACAACTACCTTATGATATCCTTTAGCCAAGTTTTTAGTCTGGTAACTGGCTACCCCTTTGGAATTTGTCTTTAAGGTCACGGTCTTATATTTGCCGTTGGTATAAACCTTCAATTTGATTGCCATATTGGAAATAGGCTTTTTGCTATTGGAGTCTATTAGTTTAATAGTCCATAATGTTCCTCTTTTCAGGGCAACAGTCACTTTGGAAGCGGAGATTACCGCAGTTGCTTTTTTGACAATTATCGGCAGTTCGCTTTCAACGGAATTGTGTGCCTCGTCAGGAGTGGTTATTACGCGCAATGTATAGTTGCCGACAGCCAATCCTGAAACAACCAGAACGTTATCCTCAAAAGAGATTTTGGCTTCCTTATGGTCCACAACAGAAATGTTTTCACGGACAACTGTTCCCCCTTCAACGGTTATGTAAATTGATCCGGAAGTGAGATATTCGAAAACCATACCTGCGCTGATGAATGTAACGCTTGAATCCTCCTTGACTATTTCAAAGGTATTGTTGAATTCTGTCAGTTCTGCCACATGCACAGCATCGCCTTCGGTTTCGTTATATGCAAGTGCAAAGTAATTTGATATCACATTTGAAAATGAAGAGCCGTAAATTGCATTTCCAAGAAGAGCCTTGTTGTTTGTGAAAGTGGAGTTTCTGATAATGTTGTGTTTGGATACGTAAATTGCCCCACCGAATGCATTAGGAGCTGAATTGTATTCAAAAGTACAGTTTTCTACAATGAAATCCTCACAATCGCTGAAGATGGCTCCTCCGCCTTTATTGTCAGACCCATTATCTTTAACAGCATTGCTTCTGAATATGGATCGGATTACCTTATTGGCCTTGTTATATGCGACAACTGCCCCTCCAAAATCAGTGCAGTAATTATTGGTGAAGTTACAGTTTTCCACAATACAGTTGCTTGCAAATAATGCAATTGCTCCTGCTGAACCCTTATCGACCTTATTGTCCTCAAAATGACAGTTGCTTATTACAGCGCCATCGCCATGAATGCTGATGGCACCTCCAGTACCTTTGGTTGCCCTGTTATTTATAAATGAGGAGTCTACAGCATGGAAATTCTTTCCTGCAGCCATTATTGCTCCACCAAAACCGTCATTCACTACCAGATTGCCTTTAAATTCACAGTCAATGACACTACCATTGTCTCCTCCCCAATAGATAGCACCACCATATTGGTTTTGACCGTCAACGAAGTTCAGATTTTTCAAAACCACATTGGAAGCAGTTATATTGAAATATCTTATTTTATAAAAGTTAAAATTATCTTTCTTAATTAAAGCACCTTCACCAACACCAACAAGGGTAACTCCTTTGTCAATGTTGATTGTGTCTTTCAAATTATAAGTTCCGTTAAGTATGATTGTGTCCCCATCATTTGCACTGTTTATGCAGTTCTGCAAATCAGAAGCATCGCTAGGAGTGTAATTGGAACTGATTACAGGAGACTCTTCAACACTTATGACTTCTCCTGTGAAATCCTGTGAAATTATTTCATCACTGACCGTTTCATCGCTTGCACTTACATGAGATACAAGTGCTATGGTCATAATGATTAATAATAAACATATGACGTGTTTTTTAGATATGATAAGTAAAACCCCCTAATCGTATAAAAAAACATTACAAAATTGTCTTAATATTTAACTTTATATTATTTACAATATTTAAATATATTCAAATAATCCTTATTCAGTCATTATTTTGTCCAAATAAGTATTTAAAACGAATAAAGAAAAAACTTTAATTAAAAAAATAGAAAAAAATAAAGAAGATGACTTCCTTATTTTTTAACGGCTACAGTCTTTTTGACAGTGTCTTTAGAGTATGTTGCCTGATAGGTTACCTTTTTACCTGCCTTGAGCTTTTTGAGGACTGTTGATTTGATGGTTACCTTTGCAACACCTTTGGCATTGGTTTTTGCTGTGTATTTTTTGCCGTTGAAGGTGAATGTGATTTTTTTGTTTTTAAGGTATTTGCCTGCGACTTTTCCCAGGGATGCCTGAAGAACTAGGCTTTTAGCTGACCTTTTGACAGTGGCTGATTTTAAGGTAACCAGATGTTTTACGGTCAGTGTTTTTGTCACATTGACGTTGTATGCCTTTGCGGTTATCTGATATGAACCTGGAGTCTTGTCTATGACAATGCTTGCAACACCGTTTTTATCGGAAGTTGCGGTTTTATATACCTTGTTGTTGATGAGGAATGTCACTTTTATGTTTTTGGCAAGCTTATAGTCTCCACCATATACCTTAACGGAATATTTTCCATTGGAAGCATAGACAACATTTCCGTTGCTTGCTGTGATTTTGGAAACCTTGATGTTGACTGTAACCTGCATCTCTTTAGTGAAACTGTCATATATTTCATCACCAGAATATTCAAAGACCACATTATAGTTTCCGTTCTTGAATTGGGACAAATCTATTTGAGCAATTCCGTCCATAAAGCCCAGGACATCAACCTGAACACCATTGACAAATGCTCCTACAGTACCTGTAGCCGTTTTAGGCAATTCCAAAACGACAACACCCACATCAGTAGAACCAAGTTTTTCCTCCTTAATAGTAATTTCCTTCGGATCCAAATACATCTCATACTCAAATGGAATATTTCCACCAGTCTGGTTGAATATTGCATTATCAAAGCTGTTTCCCTCATACTGGAAGGTTACTGTGTGGTTTCTTGCAATAAGACTGCCAGTTTTTAAAACATAATCAATCTTATTATTTTTAATCGGCACAACAGAATCCTTTTTACCGTCAACAAGAACTACTATATTACCTTCAGCATCAGCAAAGTCCATGGAAATTGCAACATCGCCACCGACAGTGACATTTTTAGCAATTTCAACCTTAGGCCTTACAGTGAAAGTTGCCACTTTTGAAGTATCATAATAGTTAACGTCACCTACATACTGAACATTGACAGTATAGACTCCTAAAGCCAAATTGGAATAAACCTCTGAAGGAATTCCTTTCTCCAAATCAAAAGTTGAAGTTTTAATGGTTTTGCCGAAACTAGATAATGTTAATGTCACCTTGCCGGTGGCATCGCTTGGAAGAACCACATTAACGTTCTCATTTTCACCGACGATAATGTCACTGCATGAAATATCAATATCCGGCTCGACAATCAGACGGTCACCCAGATAAACATAATTGTCATTCCTAATGCTTTTCAAAGGAATGCCATAAAGAATATCATCCCTGCTTTCACCTTTTGCAAGCATGAAATTGTTTGAAACAGCAGTCAGGTTGCTTTCACTTGTCCAGATTGAATTTCCTTGATATGCCTTATTACCTTTAAATGTGGAATTCTTAACAATGATTTTATCATTCAGGTAAAGAGCACCTCCATTGCAGTTATCAGCAAAATTATCAACGAATGTGGAATTATCAATAGTTAAATCATGCCAGCTGAAAATTGCTCCACCGCCCCTATCATAAGCGGTATTGCTCTTGAATAGAGTGTTGGATATAGTAAGGTTTTCACCATCTGCAAATATTGCGCCACCATTATCCGCAGTACATCCTTCAAAAGTACACTCAACAATATTGCCATTCCTGGAGTTAAACCAAATTGCACCACCATTATTTTCAGCAATACAATTTACAAAACTACATTTTTCAATAACACTATTTTCAGAACCAAAATAAATTGCTCCTGCATCACCATAAGCATAACAATTCACAAAACTACAATCCGAAACACGATGATTAAAGCCATTATATAATTGAATTGCACCATTTTCTGAAGTAGAATTCACAAAAGTACATCTGGATACAACACCATTATATGCACCAAAAAAACAAATTTCGCCAACCCCAACTTTAGAAGAACAATCTATAAAACTGCAGTCATAAATGCTGACATTATTACCTGCACGGATTGCATTATTATCACCTTCAGATATACACCTTTTAAAACTACAATTAGAGACAATAACATTATCACCAGCACTAATTGCTCCTCCCTGATTATATGAATAACAATTTACAAAACTACAGTTGGAAACATAACGAAGATGATTATCCACATCAGATTCAGGCATATCCACATCAGGTTCAGGCCCTATAACAAGAGCAGCAGCATTATCTGCTGAACAATTCTCAAAGCTACAATCAGATATGGATGTGAAAGCACCCCAAACTGCGCCTCCACCATTGGTATCGGAACCTGTAACAGAACAGTTTATAAAAGTACAATCAGAAAGTGAACTATAATGAAGACGTCCCCAAATTGCACCTGAAATATTTTGAGAAGAGCATCTCACAAAACTGCAATCCACTATCTGAATGAGGTGCTTTTCATTATCATGGTCATCATCATTCCAGATATCAATAGCTCCTCCACCTTCAGTAGAATAACAATCCACAAAGCAGCAATTTGAAGCTATTCCTTTTCCACATAACTCAAGAGCACCTCCTGCATGATAAGCAGAACAACCTGTAAAGTTACAGTCAGAAATAGTCCAATCCTCATCAGTTAAACAAACCGCACCACAATAACCCTCTAATGAGGAACAGTTGGTAAAACTGCAATTGGATACGGAAACAGGACCGTTACCGTTTGAATAAATAGCTCCAAATCCATTAGTAGCGGAACAATTCACAAAGCTGCAACCCGCTACAGTACCTTTATCGTACAAACGAAGGGCACCAGTTTCATTAGTAGCAGAACAATTTACAAAATTACAATTGGATATTTTATAATTGTCTACAACCCTGATTGCACCTGCTTCACAGTCAGAATAGCAATTCACAAAACTACAGTTAGAAACAGTAGCGCCATACAGGCTTAAAGCACCGCCACCACCATATTCTCCTCCTCGAATTCGAACACAATCAGTGAAACTGCAACCGGATATGGAAATATCACCGGCACTCACAGCACCACCATCACCTCCAGTACAGTTTTCAAAACTGCAATCAGTGACGGATAATCTTTCACCACCATTAATTGCTCCTCCTGCATCAGAAGCGTAAGCGTTGACAAAGCTAATATTCTTTAAGGTTACACTATTTGCTCGTACATCAAATATCCTAGCGAGATTGGAACCGTCAATTTCATGTCCCTGTCCATAAACAGTTATCCTTTTGGATATTTCAATTCCATCTTTAAAGCTGGAATCAGTAGTGTTGTTGTATAGATAATCCTTATCCAGCTGAATTACATCTCCACGTTTACTGTTACTGATAATCTTATTCAAATCGCTGAAAGATCCGGATGCATTACCATCAGCAATTATATCGGAATTCATATCGATTTGTAAAGCTTCATCACCACCAACTGCCAGTGAATCTGAAGTTACATTATCATCGGATGCACTTACAGCACACATCGTTAAAATAATTAATAAAACAACGATTAAAATCTTTGTTATCTTCATGTTTTCCACCTAATATCAACTAAATATAATATTATTTTTAATAATGAAATATAAATATATAGTGGTTTTAATGGAAAATGAATGCATTTTATTCAGAATCAAGCATAAATAATATCATTTCATCAAGAATTAAATGAAAAAATAAAAAAAAGAAAGCAAATGACATCGCATTTACTTTTTAACTTTAATACTCTTTTTGACAGTGTCTTTTATGTATGTTGCCTGATAGGTTACCTTCTTGCCGACCTTGAGCTTTTTGAGGACTGTTGATTTGATGGTTACCTTTGCAACTCCTTTTTTGTTGGTTTTTGCTGTGTACTTCTTGCCGTTGAACTTGAAGGTAATCTTCTTGTTTTTGAGATATTTCTTGTTGACTTTGCTTAATGTTGCAGTCAATACAAGGCTTTTGGCAGACCTTTTGACAGTGACCTTCTTAAGTGTTACAAGGTGTTTTACAGTCAGTGTTTTTGTAACATTGACACCTAAGGCTTTTGCGGTGATTTTGTAGGTTCCTGGGTTTTTGCCGATGACAATGCTTGCAACACCTTTGCTGTTGGTTTTTGCAGTGCCATAAACCTTGCCTCCGATTACAAATGACACTTTTGTTCCGCTTACAAGATTTCCCTCTTCATCACGGACAGTGACGGAATACTTTCCTTTTGCAGTGTAGAGAACATTGGTGTTTTTGGCAGTGATTGTTGGAACCTTATGGACCACATCCATGTTCAATTCCCTGGTGAAGCCGTCGTAGATGCTGTCACCGGAATATTTGAATGTGAGGTTGTAATTGCCGTCCCTGAAGTTGGACATGTCAATCATTGCGATACCGTTTACAATATTAAACACACCTTCCTTGACTCCGTTTACATATAACTCGATTGTACCTGTTGCATTACCGCAATCAACTATAATCCAATCGTCGCCTGAGGTCATATTAACGGAAGGGTCTTTTGGAAGCAGATGCATATTGTAATTTATCGGCATTGGATAGCCTGTATCCTTGTTTACAGCGTAGAAGATGTTTCCGTCAAAGCTGTTTCCGAAGTACTGGAAGTTGACTGTGTGGTTTCCTTTAGACATTCCTTCAGTGTCGAATGTGTAGTTGATCTTGCCGTCAGTTATCTCTAGAAGTTTAGGGGATATTCCTTCAACCAAAACCAGGAGATGGCCTGTGGAATTATCCAAATCGACAAATATCTGTCCTGTTTGGCCGATGACAATGTCCTGGCTGATGTATATTTCAGGCAATACGTCGAATTCTGTTGCAAATGACCTGACATCATAATCGCTTCCGTCATATACTGCCCTCAGCTCGTATTTGCCGACGGATACCTGGCTTAAATCTGCACTGGCTTTTCCGTTGACGACAGGTACTGAACATAATTGTGAAGCGGTATTGTCATTGTAGACTATCAAATTGCCTGTTGCATTTGCCGGAAGTGTGAGGCTGACTATGCGTTTGCCTTCTCCTAAAATTCCGACAACTGCATAATATGAAACGTTTAAAATGTTGCTGTAACTTGTGGCAGGGTATTTGTCATCCCCTGAATAGCTTACGGTAATGTCATGCTCTCCTATGTCCAAACCGTCGACTTCGAATGCTGCCTGACCGTTACTGACCTGTGAAGACAATTTCTTATTTTCAGTGACCAGTTGCACTGTTCCCTTTGCATCGCCAGGCAATGTGATTATGATGGTGTAATATTCCCTTAATGGGAAGCCTTCCTTAATCAGATTATCCTTAAAGAGGTATGTCACATTGAATACGCCTGCCTTTGAAAGGCCGTCATGAGTATCATCACCTGAATAGGTAATGTTGTATGTGTGCTCTCCGTATTTGTCCACGCCTGTGAAGTAGTCTGTAAGTGTCAGTTCGGCTGAACCGTTCACAAGTTCCATGTTTGCAACTTCAACACCGTCGATCGTGAGGCTTACGTTACCTTTGGCGTCACTTCCGAAGTTCATTTTAACAGTATCATCATTGTCCAATACAAGAGGTTCAGGCAAGTTAAGCCAGTGGCCGTCATCTCCTACAAACAATGATAGATAGTTATTGTAGAATGAAACGCTGCCGTCTTCAAGGGTTGTGTTGTATGAAACGTAGATTGTGTGGTTTCCATAGGCTAAAATGCCCAAATCAACTGTATTGCTGCCTTTTTTCAATGTGTATTTAACCTTTTCACCATTGTCAATCTGGATGAATACATCGCCGTCTTTTGGAACGTCAATTTCAACGATTGCATTTTCATTTTCCTTGACTGCGGAGTCTATGCTGACTTCAACGTCCCCGCTTTGAGCCAAGGTTTCGAATGATGTTTCAGATGAGTTTAAAACTGTTCCAAACTCGCTGTCACAAACCCGTAGTTCTGCTGTGTGATTTCCAACAGCCCATTGAGGAGATGAATAGAATGTTATCAAACCTTTTTCGAAGATTTTGTGTGAATAGAGGACTCCATCAATGTAGAGTTCGCCGTAAGCGGAAATAGGTTCGAATACACGAGCGCTTGCAAACGGCAATTCCATGGTGTATCTTGATGTGTCATTGATGCTTATGAGAATTTCCTCTGAAAACTTGACATCTATGGAACTGTTTACAACATCAAGAATATCATTTCCGTCTGCTGTGAATTTAACGTCAATGTCATATGCTCCGTTTGTTTCATAGAATCCCAAATCTGACAGTGCAAGATTCAAGTCTCCGTTTTCAGTGCTTGCCTTAATGTCTGCCACATTAAATCTGTAAACAGCCTGACTGTCAAAGTCTGTTGTTACGTTCATGTTTGATATTGTGGATCCGTGATTGTTTTTGAATTTGATGGTGACAATGATTTGACCGTCGTTAAGTGCATCCGGAATGTCCATGTTTATGAAATCGCCATAGTAATCATCCACATCACTGTTTACTGTAGGTGCGAAATCATCGGACTCGACATCCTTCCACAGCACGTCAAGTGTGGTTTCACCGTCCCTTTCATTACCGTTTGAATATTTTACAGTGATGTTGTCTCCGAAGTCCTTGTTTTCAAAGTCGGAATAGCTTAAGTAGTAGCGTCCGTTGTCATAATTTAATTCTCTGATGCTTTTTGACAGTATTTGAGTTCCTTTTGAGTTGAAAACAGTGATTGTACCGTTTGTTGTGCTGATGTCGTCATAGTATGTATCAAGATACATCAGTACCGGATCGAATCCGTATCCGGTAAACAATCTGGTAGTGCCGTTCTGGTAGTTTACCTTGACGTTTGATGTCAGTGTAATGTTTTTGTTGAACAGTTCTGTTTCAACATCCTCGTGGAAATCCCACTCTTGAGAGACATATGTAACTCTAATATTGTATTCGCCATTTTCTGTGACGTTAATGTCAGGCAAGTAAATGTATAATTTAGATGTTCCTTGATAGTTGGAGCATAAACGGAACAGTTCGAGTTCTGTTTCATTGTTGACACGAACCAGTCTTCCCAGGTCTTCAACCTTTTTGCCGTTTACATAGACCGCAAAGTATCCTCCGCCAATGTCAATTACAATGCTTTGCCTGTTTGCGTCGTCTGTTGCTTCAATAATTATTGCATTTGCTTCGCCGTCACATAATATTCCTTCAGAAACTGTGACTTTGAATAATTTGGATACGTCTGCTGGAGTGGAAATATGATAGAGCTCATTGCCTTTCCTAACTCCTTTACTGAATGATAATGTGGTGTTTCCATAAGTGAATGCCGCTGTGAAGTTAACTCCTTCAGGAATGCAGGAATAATCGAATTCATCAAGACTGTCCAGTATTTTAAATTCCCTGATTTGAACGCCGTCATGGCTTGTTAAGTTTTCTTCAAATTCAGCCAGTGATTTGGAAAATAGCACTGTTCCGTCATCTGCAATAAGCTGAACGGCACCTTCAGTAACGTTTAAATAATCAGGAATTGATAAAATCATCAGATTACCGTCAGAATTGCCCACTCCAAATTCTGAATGGCCGATTTCACCAAAGTGGAAATCAAGATTAATTGACTCTTCAAAATCATAAAATGCCAGTAATCCATCTTCATTAACGGAAACTATGATTGTTTTATAGCCGATCACATCATCGCCATTCAGCAAGGTGATATTGATTACATCCCGGTCTTTGAGGTTTTCAGGGCTCAAATCACTTAATAAAATGTTGAATACATTGCCCAGATAATTGTACTGATATTCGCAGTCCATATCCTTCATGTTTTTAGTGTATGCATTATCTGCATATTCAATCCGAACCACTGCAGTTTGTGTGATATTCAATTCATCCGGAACCCCCATTTTTATAAGAGCCACATCCTGTGAAACGTTGAATAATGCCGGTTCATCCTCCTCAGAGCCATATTCAGCAAGTGAGATTTCCACCAAATCGATACGGAGTGCTTCATATGAATACAACCTCATTAGGCCATCGTCCTTTTGAATGTGATATAATCTATATGGAACCCCGTCAGCACCTATTGATCGTTTGACACTTAAATTGAACAGTACTGCATCTTTATCTGAAAGGGTGGCGAATGAATTGACGTCTTCCAAGGTGAGATCATATACGTAATATCCTAAAGACAGGAATGTTGTTCTCCATTCATAATCTCTTCCCTGAAGTTCACTTAACTTTATTGAAGCAAGTTCTTTTTCGCTGCTGTAAATGTTGAATGTTATATTGCTGTCAGTTTGGTTGAATGGAACAAATATGCGGGCCACTACTTCATCCTCATACAAATTGCCCCAGTCATTAATTTCGAAATCAAAATTGTCAATGTTTTGAACTTCATTTCTTTCCATAGGGATTTCAGAATCGTCAACCTTAATGTGAGCATTATAATCGTCGCCCTGCAATACATGCAGTACGGTCCATTTGTTATACATGGTGCTGTTGATTTCATAGGTGTATTCTCCGACAGGAACCTCATCCTCTTCCTCTTCTATCCATTGCATTACAGTTAATGTAATAATTCCTGAAGCTCCATCCGGACAGAAGAATAAAACATCACTACCCTCATCATCTTCGATATAAGAACCTGTTTTCGCCCTGAATGTGTCATTTTTAAATTCAACGACATTGAATCTGAAATCAGAAAATTCTTCACCTTCTTCAGTGGTGATTTTAACAGTGACGTCATATTCACCCGGTTCTGTCATGTTTAATGTTCTTAAACACCAGAAATAGCCATAGTAATCTGCAGGGAAATAAAGTTTAGCGTTGAATCTGGAAACGCCGTTGACAATGATTTCCACTCTTCCTGAATCAAATCCTTCACGGGGAGAGACTTCCAATATGTAACCTCCATTGTCACTGTAGACAATTCCGTTATCTGCCACATTGTCTGTGTAAATCTCAACACTGCCTCTTACGTGACCATACTTCTCATAGCTGTACTGGTCGTCGCTTACTTCAAATCTGATTCTAAGGTCAGTGTTTACAGGAACCTCAAATTCATCAAATGGGATTTCGCTCCATTGGCCCTGATAGTCGCTTGAAATGCCGTAGCCATAGTCATCGATGATGACGAAGTCGTCCTGCCCTTCATCATACCTTTCCACTGTTATTGTAATGGTTCCTTCACTGCTGTCAGGGCAGAAAAACTTAACCTTTTTCTCGTCGAAATTGACTGTTGCCCTGAATGCGTCGTTGTTGAATTCCACTACGTTGAATGTGGTTTCGCGGATGATTTCCGCTGAATCCTCTTCATCAATATATTTTACGACTATTGAATAGTTGCCGACTTCTGTGATTCCCAAATCATTTAAAGTCCATTCATGATAATTGCTGTCGACTTCCCATTTGAATTCGTCATCCTCAACTTGGACAACGATGGTTCCTTTTGTATCTTCAGGAAGGCTTATGTCCATGACCTTTTCTTCAAAGTCGACATAAAGAGGTCCGTCATTATCGCTGTCCCATAAAAATCCGTCAATTCCTCCAGCATCATTGAAGAGAATATTGTTCTCGTCAAAATCAACGCGGTATTCCCTTTTTGCAAAATCCTCATCCTGATATTCCAAAACAAATCTTAAAACATCTCCCGGAGCAACAATATCATAAAAGTTAGTTTCATTATTGATGTTTTCGGAAATGAAATCGTTTACATCATCAAGGGAAACACCCAAATGATATACTTCATCTTTATCAACCTTATCGCAAGAGGATATGTCTTCGCGATATATTTCCTGTGTTTCTTCACCTTCGCCTTTGCATATCACAAAGTTTCCATCCTTTTCCGTTAGAAAAACATCAACGAAAGTGGCGCCTGAATCCTCGCCGTCAATGTTTCTCACCTCAATGTTAACGTCCTCGGGATTCATTTCGCCTAAAACGTCATCGTCACAAGAAACGTCAATCGTTTCCTGAACGTCACTTGCTGTCAGCGTTTCATTTAAGTCAATGTCATCACTTGCACTGACAGTTCCTATTGTCAAAATGGCCAACAACACGAATGTTATCAGCATTATCCTTTTTAACCTCATATTTCACAACTCAAATATCATTAATCAAATATAATAATAATTCTATAATTGGAAAGTATTTATAATTTAACATAAAGCAAATACTTTAATTCTGATTTTTTTAAAAAAAAATGAACAAAATTGAGGATATTTCAAAATTTATTGGTTTTTGAACAGTGTGAAATTTTGGATAAAAAAAATGTGAAAAAAAGAGAATCATGAGCTTTAAAAGGTTATTCTTCAGGAGCAATACCTTTTTCAGCTAAAAATTCATTTTGAACATTGACTACTTCAGAGCTTGTATCCACTTCGCTGTAGGCTTCAAGCAAATCATGATTAAGCTCCAAAAAGGTATGGCCCCATTTAAAGCCATCCATTAACTTTTGAGCCTCATCCTTAAAACGGGTGATGTATAGTGTTGCGGCAATTGCTTCAACAGTGGACAGTATGCATGGCTTTCCGTAGTTTACCGGATTAGTCGCTATCAAAAAGGGCAAGGACCTGTGATATTTGGATAGGGAAAAGAATTTTTTGGAGCTTGTCACATCGTTCCATGAACAGTCAAGCCCTACAATTCCTCTCCTGTGAACATACCTATAGTCTTCATATGATACAGCCTTTTCAGCATAGGGGTTTAGAACTATTGCACCTGAGGGAATCTTGTTGATGTTGTAGACCAATCTGCATTTTCCCTGCTTTTCCATCTTGATGGAAGTGCATTTCTTTCTGTCGCATTCGTCTGCATGAAAAACTGTAATTTTAACCATACTTAACCTTCTAGAGCAGAGGCGTTTCCTGCCTTATATTGATGTATGAGATCCATTTGCTGAGCAAATTCATCTTCAGTCAATCCGAATTCCTCATTGATTGCCGGAACGTCTTTGCTTTCCTTTAAACTTAGGGATTTAAGCAAAGGCTCAACATAACTGGTATAAGACTCTCCAAAGGCATTTCCGGTTGAGTTGACATTACTGTCTGCACCGAAAATTGCATAAATCAGATATCCCTGCTTTTCTGCTTGTGACTCGCAGATTATGATGTTCATTGTTCCATCGGTATTGTTTGTATCATTTCCAGGAACTGCCTGAGTGAAGTAGATTTTCCAGTCGTTTCCGTTGAATGAACGCTCGTCAGGATTTGTGACACCCTGAAGCTCGTAGATTTCCATCAATGCTGATGAGTTGTCTACAGTTGAAATATTGTATGTTATGTCATGCTCCTTGTCATGATAGGAGTGCATATATTTCTGTGATTCGTTTTCCAAAGTTACATTTCCGACAAAAGCTCCTTCCATGAAATCTGTTTTGAAAGGAGTTGTTTGGGTATTACCATTTCCGTTTAGCATGCCAGTAGCGAAAATAACGCCGACAATAGCGATTATTACGACGACTGCCACTGCAATAATAATCATATTTTTATTTTCCATTATGAAAACTCCATAACTTGTTCATTTAATATTTTAGTTGAAAGTCTTTAATATAGTTTGGTTTCTTTAAAAAAGTATTTTAATCAATACAAACAAAAAAATCAATTAAATCAAAAAAAGTAAAGTTAACCGATAACAAAAGAACTGTTATTGATGTTTACTATAATTAAATCATTAATGTGGTAATTATGCAAAAAACAAGAGCAATATTGATTGGTAGAATGCAGCCTGTTCACAACGGACATATGCAGGTTATCAATAAAATATTAGAAGAAGTAGACGAGCTGATTATTGGTATCGGAAGCGCTCAGATAAGCCATGAGGCAAAAGACCCTTTTACTGCAGGTGAGAGGATTGTGATGATAACCCAGGCTTTGGCGGAAATGGAAGTTGATCCTTCCAGATACTACATCATTCCGATGCAGGACATCAATTTCAATGCGATCTGGGTTTCACATGTAAAAATGCTGACCCCTCCATTTTCAATTGTATATACCGGCAATCCTTTAGTAAAACAGCTGTTTTCAGAAGAAGGATTTGAAGTAAGACAGCCCCCTCTTTATGACAGGCTCCATCTGTCAGGCACTGAGGTCAGGCGAAGGATTCTGGAAGACGATGACTGGCAGGAACTTGTTCCTAAGGCGACAGCAGACGTTTTGGCTGAAATTGATGGTGTCGAGAGAATGAAAAATCTCTCCATTAAGGAAATCAGTGAACTATAACAATAGTTATTTATAGTGATGTTTATATAATAATACTGGAGATGAAAAAATGGTTGTAAGAGTTATAGAAGCAAAAGAAGATAAGGTTACAACAGCAGATTTAATTGCAGATTTAAAAAAGAATACTAAAATTGATTATTCAGGAGCAATATTCACTTTTGAGGGAATAGTTCGTGGAAAGGAAGAGAACATGAATTTGAAAAAGTTAATATTGACCACCCCTGACAGAGACGAAACCCAAAAGGAAATCGAAAAGATAGTCGAAAACGCAAAAATAAAATACAACGTTCATGAAATTTCAGTAATCCACTACATAGGCGAGTTTTACACCGGCGACATGTTGTTTTTGGTTGCAGTTTTAGGAGCGCACAGAGGAGAAACCCTTGACGCCTTAAAAGAAGTTATTGAAACAGTTAAATATGAAGTTGAATTCAAAAAAGAAGAGATTTCCGAAGAAGGCACCAAAACCATCCTTGCAGGTGGATAAGCAATGTTGATGAATATTATCAGAATAATAATATTATTCATAATCATTTATGCGGTAATCAAGAATCTTAAAACATTGTTAAAAGCAGCAATAATTTTGTTCGTGATATTTATTTTATTAGGATTAGCAGGATTTTAATCCCACTAACCTAAACCTATTTTTTTATTTGAACGTCACAGTCAGAAAAAAAACCTAAGTTTTAGGTCAGTAAATTTGATATAATCTCCCCAGACAATACAAATCTATTTTCCGATGATTACTTCAGTTGATTTGATGATAGCGGTTACGTCATCGCCTTCTTTTAATCCTAAGCTTTCAGCTGACTCTTTGGTAATCACAGCAGTAATCACACCAGGTTCAGCGATTTCAATTTTAACGTTAGCCATTACAGCTCCAAGATCGACATTTGTAATTTTACCATTTAATTGATTTCTTGCACTAAGTTTCATTCAATACTCCCCCTTTATATTTATTTACCTACGATAACTTCAGTAGATTTGATGATAGCAGTGACATCATCGCCTTCTTTTAATCCTAAGTTTTCAGCTGACTCTTTGGTAATTGCTGCAGTAATAACATCTGGTTCAGCAATTTCGATTTTGATACTTGCCATTACTTTTCCGAGTTCGACAGCAGTTACTTTTCCTTTCAATTGGTTTCTTCCACTAAGTTGCATTTAACACATCTCCTTCAAATTTATTTTCCAACAATTACTTCAGTTGATTTGATGATAGCGGTTACGTCATCGCCTTCTTTTAATCCTA
>NZ_CAMVPN010000005.1 GCF_947169325.1 uncultured Methanobrevibacter sp.
GTTACCAACCTGAAATCGCTTACTTTGAAACCTGTCACGAAGTAAAACTCATCGTCGATTTGATTTACGAAAAAGGTTTTGCTGGAATGTGGCATGATGTAAGTAACACTGCAGAATTCGGTGGTTTAACAAGAGGTAAAAGAATAATCACTGATGAAGCAAAAGAAGGTATGAAAGAAACTTTAAAACAAATCCAGGATGGAACCTTTAAAAAAGAATGGGCTGACGAAAACGCTACTGATGGAGCTAACTTAAAAGAAATGAGGGCAGCCGAAGGTAGAAAAGAAATTGAAATTGTTGGTGAAAGATTAAGAAAAGCTTGTGGATTACAAAAAGACGATTAAGTCTTTTTAATCCTTTTTTTACTATTTTTTTTATTCAAATTATTTTTTTACAGTGTGGTAATTGTGGTATTTATTGGTATGGACCATGGAACTACTGGAATCTCTTTTTGCATAATGTCTGATGAGGGCGATGTTATCGATGTTTTCAAGATAGGAAGAGAGGAAAGCAAGAAAGGTCTGGTTTCTGCAGCTGAAGAGCTTGAAAAACGTGTTGATTTTAATGATGTCAAACTGATGGCCATTACTTATGCAATGGGGGACGGAATTAGTAAGATCCTGCCGACCGATAAGGTCAAGGACAGGGGAATTCTCTCAATCAACGGTGCAGGTAAGGTGACTGGCGGGGGAACATCAGTGTTCGGTGAACTTGAACAGCTGGACATTGATTCAATAATGATTCCTGGCCTTCACAAGGATTCAACATCATTGAATGAAATGTTCAGGGCAGCATATTCCCATCAGGCAAGCCCGGAAAAGGTAAGCATTTCCTACAATGCGATAAAGGAAACTGGATGGTCCAATTTTATAGTGGCGGACATTTCATCAAACAGTGTGGACATCCTGATAGAGGATGGAAAAATAAAAGGGGCAATGGATGCATGCGTCGGCGCAATGGGTGTTGTTCATGGACCTATTGACTTGGAAATGATTAGAAATATCGATGAGAATGATGCATCAGCAAACGATTGCTTTTCACATGCTGGCGCTATAAAAATAGCTGGAATTGATGGAAAGGTAGCCAACATGAAAGACCAGCTTCTTGAAAACTATAGAAACGGTGATGAGAAAGCCAAATTGGCAATTGATACATTAATCATGACTGTAGCTATGGAAATAGCAGGTCTTGATGTCGTATGTGAAAATGAAATTGAAGGAATTGTCCTGACAGGTTCAATCGGATCTGCAACAGAACCGTTTAACTTTTCAGATGAAATCAACAGGTATTTCAAAAACAGATATGAATTGAAAGTCATTTCAAAAGATTCCGGAGCTATCGGTGCAGCTCAAATAGCGATGGATGTTTATAATGGTAAAAAAGAGATTTTAGGCATAGAAGTTGATATTTAAACTTCTATTTATCTTCTTTTACACTAATGAATATTATATTTCCTCCTTTAATGGTTTCAAGACCATTTTCATTTTCAAGGACTAAGTTTAAGTAATTATCAATTGCGATTATTTTTCCTTCGCTTTGGTAATTTCCTCTTAAATCGACAGTTACATATTTATTTTTAAATTGTGCAAATAGTTTGTTTACATCATTTTTTTCAAAACTCATTTTTTCAAATCCTTGAATATTCTACATAAATATTGATGTTTCAACTTTAAATACTTTAATGTTCATAATAATATCATGGCAATTAATCAATTAGAAAGTAATTTAGAGGCTATTACTCGTACAATAGCGCAATTAAAGAAAGATGGATGCACTGATGAAAAGATTTTAAACGAGCTCAGAGAAGAAAGGGAAAAAATACTTAAAGACTTAAACTTATAAGTATTTTACTTTATCCATTCCTTTAATAAACTCATATCACCGGTCAAATCAATTGTAAGTGGTGTTATTGTAGTTTTTTGTGCTCGACGTAATTCGTAACCATCACTGCCGGGTTCATCCAAATCATATGGTTCACCGCCAATCCAGTAATATGGTTTTCCGCGTGGATCCATGCGTATATCTATGACTGGAGTGTACATTCTTTTTCCCAGATGTACAACTTCAAATTCTTCATTTATGGGATTTGCCGGAATATTGACATTCAACAAATCGATTCCTTCAGGCAAACCTTTTTTTAATACTATTTTTGATAATTTTTTAAGCATTTTACCTGCAAAATCAAAGTCTATCTCGTTTTCCCCGTTTTCGAATTTGATATCGTCCCTTGTCACTTCCTGTGATATGGCTATTGTTGGGATTCCAAAGCTTGCAGCTTCAAGTGCCGCTCCAAGGGTTCCTGATGTTGTCAGCTCGGCCTGTCCTATGTTATATCCTGTGTTTATTCCAGATATCATCAAATCCGGGTGTTTGTCGAGTATTTCAAACAATCCGATTGTTACCGCATCGGTCGGTGTGCCGCTTACGCCATAGCCCTTACTTCCGTCTCTTAAAGTATGTTCATTGACTCTCAGTGGTTCATATAATGTTAATGCATGCCCTATTCCGCTCTGCTGTAGTTCTGGAGCCACTACATATGTATCACATAAATCATCAACTGCCTTTTTTGCAGCAAGTATTCCTGAAGCTGTGATTCCATCATCATTACATATTAACGCTTTCATATATTTATTTGGGTATTACTTTGTTAAAATAATTTTAGGTTTCAACCAGATATAAAAAACTTTAATAATAATTTCAATTATAAAATATAATATTAATATTTGATGAAAAAACACATGCGGGTGGAAACTTGGAAAAACCACAATTGATTAATTTTATAGCAAAAGTAATGGAGGACTCCGGTTTTAAGGTTTACAAGAACTTTAAAACATCTCAAAAAGTCATTGACATATATGCTGTCTTGCCTACAACAATTGGGGACTTTGGTGTAGTTGTAGCATGTAAAAATTATGACAAGGACTTTGAGATTGGAGTGGATGTTTTAAAAGAGATGGAAGATGTTCAACAGAGTATTAAGGCATCTAAGGTAACGATTGTATCTTCTTCATACTTCTCCAATCAAGCAAAGAACTATGCTCTTAGGAAGAATATCAAATTGGTTGATAGGGATAATTTAATTGAGCTTGCAAAGCGTTACCAAGACAGAACATCTCAAACCACTTTGGATAATACTCCTTATGACGGTGGAGCTTCCGCTTATATCGAGGAAGAATATCCTGGATATGAGGAATACGACGCTTCGGATATGGAATATCTTATGCAGAGGCGTGAAGCATATCCAAACGTTTATAAGAGTTCTCTATACAGGCAGAGTGATGAGCCAAGGTCCAATCCTATATCTTCCCTTTTAAATAGGAACATTCCATCCATAGGCAGGTCATCTCAAACAAATCTTTATAACTATAATGCCCCTAGCAGAAATTCAAATTATGAACCATTATTATTCAAATTAATCAATAACCCTATTGTTTTAATTGTTTTAGTTGTAGCAATTTCTTACGCTCTTGCATTCGTGTTCGGTAATCTTTTAGGTATGGATGCCGGAATCTGTGGTTTGATTGAGATGGTTGTAGCATTGCTACTGTCTTATGGTTTGTCCTTATACACAGAAAGAAACAGTGACTTTGTAATTAAAGGAACATTCGTATTCTTTATTTCACTGATCATTTTAATTATATTAATTTTTGTTTAAGTTAATATAATTAAAATTTATTATTATTAAAACAAAACCTATTAGGTACAAAAACCAAATCATAATGTCTGTTGGCCCAGTTTCTATCCAAATCAATGTGTGTGTTAATATTATAGAATAGATGCCAACACCAATTCCTTTTTTTAGCTTATCCATTATTCCTAGAAATATTCCCATTGCCAGCATCTGAACAGCAAGCCCGATAAAACCAAAATCAAGCATTACCGGTCCGAATAGTGTGGATGTTAGACAAACGCTGTAATGCAGAACGTATTCTCCAACGAAAGTTCTCGGACTTCCTGAAGAGAATATCATGCTTAGGATGTGTCCGTGTGTAGTGCCGCTTAACGGAAGGATTCTCTCAAAGACCTCCAGGGTAAATGCGGCCCTGTAAAAAATCAGTTCCAGGGGATTCAATGTCCAGTTCTGGGATGCGATTGACTGTGAGGCGATGTATCCCACCGCCATCACTCCGGCAACTATTGCAGCAATAAATATTATTCCCATTTTCCTTGAAATCTTGTCCAGGTAATAAAGGGTAATGAATGAGCTTCCTAAAATCCCTAAAACTGATGTCCTGTATCCGTTAAGTCCGAATATCAATGCTCCAAGAAGCACCAGCAATAAATATTTCTTATCGTAGTGTTTTGCAAGCAGCACATTGATCATAATTAAAAATAGGGGATAGGCAACTCTCCAGATGTTTGTAGTTGCATTTGACTTCAATACGCTGTTGAAAAGAGGAATTCCTCCAATCAATAACAGATTCATGGTCTGTAGGATTAATGCAATCAAAATGAGAATAATGACCAGCTTTTCAGATAGAAAATTGATTTCCTTGATGTCGCTGACGTTGATTTTAAACTTTGCAATGACGAGTCCGATTACAAATACCAGACATGCGAAGAGTATTGTTACAATCACTTCCAAATCCAGGGAATCTTCAAATCTGTAGTTGAATGAACCGATATAGCCCATCGCCAGAAATGCAAGTATTGCAACCACCAGTATTGACG
This sequence comes from uncultured Methanobrevibacter sp., assembly GCF_947169325.1. Lineage (GTDB taxonomy): Archaea > Methanobacteriota > Methanobacteria > Methanobacteriales > Methanobacteriaceae > Methanocatella. The sequence continues at coordinate 4,672 of NZ_CAMVPN010000005.1, forward strand.
GCTGGAAAAAGTCGATTTTTTTTAAATCCATATTATCCTTGAAGTTCTAGTGAAGATATTGTGAGATTGCCTCCAAAGTTAGGCATTGCGGCAACATGGGTGTGAACATAGCTTGCAAGGGTATTCCTTTCCATGAAACCGTCCTGGTTATTGTATGATCCTTTTCCTCTTAAGATATTGAATGCCATATCATGTTTAAGGTCATTAACGATTACCTTTGAGTAATGGAACTCATGGCCGTTGAACTTTTCGCCTTTTTTGGAGATGATGTTGTCCTGGGTAACTTCAGCGATTGTATATTTCAGCGCCTGAACCCTGTCTGTGAGAACTGACTGGTAAGGGTATACATTGACGACTTTGTCTTCATGGATGGAATTCATAAGATACATTAGACCGCCGCATTCGGCAAATATTGGTCTGTCATCCAAATGGAACTGCTTGATGTCTTTAAGCATTTTTTCATTTTCCGACAGCTGTTTTGAAAAGAGTTCGGGATATCCTCCGCCGATGTACAGTCCGTCCACGTCAGGCAAACCTTCATCCTTTAAAGGGGAAAAGTACTCTATTTTTGCATTGTTTGCTTCTAAAGATTCGATGTTTTCCTTATAATAAAAATTAAAGACTTCATCAAATGCCACTCCGATTTTCACTGGCTGCTTGTTAAGCTTATTCCAGATTGGAACGATATCCGATGTTATTTTAGGCGCCTCTTTAGCAATTTCAACCAGCCTGTCCAAATCAATTGAATTTTTAATGACTTCAGACCAGAGGTCAATGAATTTCAGTGAGTTTTCCCTTTCTACAGCGGGAACAAGGCCTAAATGCCTTTGCTCTATGGAAATGTTGTCGTCCCTTATTATTCCGCCGATGACTTCGGTTTTTGTAAGCTCTTCAATGGATTTTTTGGTCTTTTCATAGTGGGCCTTATTTTTCACCTTGTTTAAGATGACTCCTGCAATGTTTATTTCAGGGTCCAATGCCTTAAAGCCCAAAACCAGTGCGGCAGCACTTTTAACCAAGCTTCGAGAATTGATAATTAAAATAACAGGAGTATTTAAGGATTTTGCAACGGATGCGGTACTGCCGATATCATTGATGGAGTCTATTCCTTCATAAAGGCCTCTTACACCTTCAATTATTGCTATGTCCTTGCCTTCCATACCTTTTAGGAATGAGTCTCTGACCTGTCCCTCTTTCATAAAGAATGAATCCAGGTTTCTGGAGGTATTTCCGGTAGCTAATGTATGATATGACGGATCGATATAATCCGGTCCAACCTTAAATGGCTGTACATTGTATTTTTCACTTAATGCTTTCATTATTCCGGTTGCAATTGTAGTTTTTCCAACTGCACTGCCGGTTCCTGCTAAAATAATTCTCATGATTAATACTTTGTAGTTGTTTTATATTAAATTTTTAGATTAGCTATTTTTATATAATATTAAAAATAAAATCTAAATCATAATATATGGTGGTTAAATGAGAATTTTACTAATTCATTCTGATTATTTAAATTACAATGTAAAGAATAAGACACCTGTAGCTGAAGAAATCGAGGATGCTAAAATGCAAGGTGCCTTCGATGAATCCTTAGTGGTATTTACAGCTGTCGAAAAAGAAGATGAAAATAATCCAGAAGGTATTGTTGAAAATTTAGTCAGTGAAGTTAAAAAAACCAATGATCAGGTCAAAGCTGAAAATATAGTGTTATATCCATATGCTCACTTGTCTTCATCATTAAGTTCTCCAAAAGTCGCTGTACAAATCCTAAAGGATGCGGAAGAGGCTTTGCTTGCTGAAAATTTCAACGTTAAAAGAGTACCTTTCGGATGGTACAAGGCATTTGAAATTTCCTGTAAAGGGCATCCGTTAAGTGAACTTTCAAGAACAATAACTGCTGAAAAACAGGAAGAAAAAGTGGAAAGGAAACCTTCAACCTGGCAGATTCTTGAAGGAGACAAAATCACACAAATCGAAGACTTCGAATTCAACAACAGAGCATTCAAGCAACTCGTTGACTATGAACTCGGTCAAGGTGCCTCTGATGAAGGCGAACCGCCTCACGTCAAACTGATGAGGGAAAAGGAAATCTGTGATTATGAACCTGCATCCGATGTCGGAAACCTCAGATGGTATCCTAAAGGAAAACTGATTAGGGATTTGCTTGCGGATTATGTTTATGACTTGACTGTCGAACGTGGAGCGATGCCTGTAGAAACTCCAATATTTTATGATTTAGACAATCAGGCAATTTATGAGCATGCATACAAATTCGGAGAAAGACAGTACAGAACAGACACCAAAAAGAAATTGATGCTCAGATTTGCAGCTTGCTTTGGTGCATTCAGATTAATGTCAGATTCCTATCTGACATGGAAAAACTTGCCTGCCAAAATCTTTGAATTGACCAGATACAGTTTCCGTTATGAGAAAAAAGGAGAAGTTGTCGGTCTTAAAAGATTAAGGGCGTTCACCATGCCGGATTGTCACTCATTCTGTTGTGACGTACCGTCATCCTTAGATGAATTTTCCGCCCAAACCGACATGTGCATGCAGACAGGTAAGGATTTGAATTTGGACTTTGAAGTAATTTTCAGGGCAACCCAGGACTTCTTTGATGACAATGAGGAATGGATGTATGAAATCGCCCGCAAATTCGAAAAACCTATTCTTTTGGAAATCCTACCTGAAAGACATCATTACTGGGTATGCAAAATCGATTTGGCCAACATTGACGCTTTAGGACGTCCAATTGAAAACCCTACTGTTCAAATCGATGTTGAAAGCGGTAAGAGATTTGGCATTACCTACCTCGGTGAAGACGGCAACCAGCACAACCCTACAATATTGCACACTTCCCCAACCGGAAGTATCGAAAGGGTTTTATGTGCTATGCTTGAAAAAACCGCATTGGAAATCAATGAAAGAGCTCCAATGTTGCCTACATGGTTAAGTCCGATTCAAGCAAGGATTCTTACTATAGGCGAAGCCCATAAGGAATTTGCAGAGGAACTGTATCAAAAAATCAATGCTTCAAACATTCGTGTCGATGTTGATGACAGGGATGAAAGCGTAGGTAAGAAAATCAGGAATGCATCCAAGGAATGGATTCCATACATTTTTGTCGTTGGAGACAAGGAAATGGAAACCGGCAAGTTCCAGGTTACCGTACGTGAAACCGGAGAGAAAGTCGACATGACAGTTGACGAATTGATTGCTGAAATCAATGGAAAATGCGAAGGAAAACCTTTCAGAAGATTGCCTTTACCTAAGGATATTTCAAGAAGGATTAACTTCCAATAATTATATTTATCAATAAAAATAAACTATTAAATGTTATATTATAACGGAGGAAATTTAATGGACCCAATGTATAGAATAGGAGAAGCTCTTATTGGAGACGGCCCTGAATTAGCACACGTTGATTTATTAATTGGTGATAAATTTGGACCGGTTGGTCAAGCTTTCGCTATTGGTTTGTCTAACCTTTCCGTAGGCCACACTCCTTTAACAAGTGTAATCAGACCTAACTTATTGACCAAGCCAGCTACTTTAATTATCCCTAAAGTAACTGTCGGTGATTTGGAAGATGCAAGTAAAATATTTGGACCTGCACAAACCGCTGTTGCAAGAGCGGTGGCTGATGCAGTAGAAGACGGATACATTCCAAAAGACATTGTCGAAGACATTGTGATTAATGCAAGTGTATTTATTGACCCATCTGCAAAAGATTTCAGAAAAATTTATCAATACAACTATGGAGCAACCAAATTAGCTATCAGAAGAGCAATGGAAGGTTACCCATCAATCGACAAAGTACTTGCAGAAAAAGATCGTGGAACTCACCCAATCATGGGATTCAAAGTCAAAAAACTTTGGTCACCACCATACTTACAAGTTGCACTTGACCTGGACAATGAAGCTGCTATGGAAAGAATTATCAACGATTTACCGGACAATGATAGGATTCTTCTCGAAGCCGGTACTCCACTCGTTAAAAAATTCGGTGTTGGAATTATCGGTAAAATCAGAGCATTACGTCCAGATGCATTCATCATTGCCGATTTGAAAACTTTAGATGTTGGTCGTGTTGAAGTTAAAATGGCAGCTGATGAAACCGCTGATGCAGTAGCTATTTCCGGTCTCGGTACTATTGAATCCATTGCTAAAGCTATTCACGAAACTCAAAAGCAAGGTATTTACTCAATCCTTGATATGATGAACGTTAAAGGATTTGAAGAAAAATTAGCTCAACTTCCTGATGATTTAAAACCAGACATTGTTTTATTACACAGAAACGTTGATATGGAATCCTACAGAGCAGAGCACGGTGAAGATACCAGTGACATGACCGAATGGGGTAATATTAAAGATATTAAAGCAACTCTCGGTGGAAAAGGTCTCATTGCCGTTGCTGGTGGAATCAAACCTAACAATGTTGAAGAAGCAATTGAAAAAGGTGCAAACATAATTATTGCAGGAAGATACATTATCGGTTCAAGAGATGTCAGAAGAGCTGCTCAAGACTTCTTGGAACATTTCGACCCAGATCCAGATAATATGAGACTTGCAATGGATGAAGATGAAAATATTGAAGTAAAAGACAAGTAAATTAGATTTTTTCTAATTTACAACTATTTTTTTTTAAAAAGGAGTTTTTATTATGGGATTTTGCAATTCATGTGGCAGACCAATTGTAAAAGAGGATTACGGAACAAATAAGGACGGAAGCCTTAATCCTGAATTTTGCAAAGACTGTTTTCAAGATGGTGAATACACAGAACCAGATATAACTCTAAATGAAATGATTGTAAGAAAAACAAAAGAAATGATGGAAAAGAATCCAAGATTGGCAGAAACACATGCTACCGGAATTACAACCATGTTCATTCCTGGATTAAAAAGATGGAATCCTGAATTTCAGGATGATTATAAAACCCTCTAGCTTCTGCTTTTTAACATGAATTCCCTGACTTTGTTGGCTATGAATTCATCACGAGTTTTTGAATTTTTAATATTATACAACTCTTCTTCTAATGCGTTGTATTTGTCAACCAAATCATTGTATTCAATGCGAAGGGAATCGTAATCTTTTTCTAAATCTTCATTAAGCTCATACATTTCAGCATAACTTGTTTTTGTATTGAGATTTTCTTGTTTTAGTTGATCGTATTTGCTGCTTACTTTATCGTAGCTTTCTTTAATAGAGGAATGTTCTTCTTTTAATGTGGAACATTTTGTTTTGAGGTTTTTGTTTTCTTCTTTGATGCTGGTGTATTTGGTTTTCAGGTTTTCGTTTTCGGTTTTTATGTTAACGAATTTTGTTTTGAGGTTTTCGTTTTCAATAATCAGTTTGGAATGCTTGTCCCTGATTAAATGGTTTTCCTCTTTTAAATCGTTAATGTTGTCTTCATGGAGGGTATTGAATTTGTTTTCCATTTCAGCCAAATCATTATCTTTTTGAGCAAGTTCCGCTTTTAATTGTTCAATTTCATTTTGAAATTCCAATGTGGATGGGTTTAAATTTTCTTCTAATTGCTTTTCCAATTTCTTCACTTCCTCAACATGTAAATAATTCGCTATTTTCAAAACCTGATTCTCTTCCTCTAAATTTTTAAAATTCTCAATTTCTCCTTGAGGTATGATGAGGACCTCTTCCTTGTTTTGGTAAATGTCTTCATGTTTAGGTACTGTGATTTGAATCTGCTCTGTGGTGTATTTTTTCCTCTCACCGTTTTTCAATGTTCTATTATATTCCCTTGAATATTTCTTTACAATACCTTTACCAACTTTCATAGTTAAATCCTCATTTTTATCTTTGTCTGTTTTTTATTATATATGTTACCTATAATATTGCTTCAACTTCCCTAAATTGTAATGTTTAGAAAGTTTTATTTTTTTCGTGTGAAAATCAAATGTGTTGCATATATTAACTTTGAAGTGTAAAGTTATACTTGTATAAATTTTTGTATGGCAGTGATAATTAGGTGAATATTGTTGCTGTATAAATGTTTATGGTGGTGATATGAACTAGTTAAAAATGCCGTATGAATCTTTATATATTAATTGTGGGGGTAAAAAAATATTAGAAAACTATTAGCTCCACTCTTGATTTGCATTTTTATAATGCTTTGCATAAGTGGAGTTTCTGCAGAAGAAATTGATGTTGATTCATCAGTTGTGGCTGATTGTCCTGTTTCTGCTGAATTAGATAATAGTTTATCTTCAAATGATGCTTCCTATAATGAATTGTCAAATTACGAATCCTATGACGCATCCGATTGTGAAGGATTTAAGCATTCCAGTGAGCCTTTAGATTCATCAAATCAGGTTTCTTATGAATCCTCAGATTCATTTGATTCTTATGGTCAAATGTCTTATGAGTCTTATGATTTGCCGGAATCTTACAATCACTGCATATATGTAGGATCATCTGATTGCTGCGATTTGCAGTCTTGCGAATCTCTCGATTTGGATGATTTCGGAGCAATTGATAATCATGATTCAATCGTATGTGAATCATTTGATGATGTGTACTGTATTGGAGAAATCGCTCCAATATTGGGCGTGGTTGATGATAATGTAATTGTAGATGATTGCAATATTTGTCCAGAAATTGATGATGTTGCAATTCCGCCGACGATTGGTTTGGATGAAATTTTAAAGTCGAAACTTGAGTCGTTAACTGGATATGATGAACTTGGAGTTGATCCGAATTCAAAGATATCAGAAGTTACTGGCGACAGGGAAGCTTCATTAAGTAATAATTTTAGTATTGATGTGAACCCTCAAGTAAATGATTTACTTAGGTTTGAAAATGAATGTGATGTTTTAGATATTTATGCACTTGATTTACAAGAAATTTCTGAGACTAGTGAGCCGGTATTCGATACTTTAATGACTTCAGGGTATGTTTCTTACAAAGAGGCGTATTTTGGAACAATATCCGACTCGGATAGGGAAATGTTGTTGAAATATATTGGTGCTGATGACTTAATTCTGTTCGCAAGTTCAGCTATTGAATGGAATTCTGGTGTAGCATTTGATATTCTAAAAAATGTAACACTTAATCAACAAATCGACGAAATTAATCTTGCTGGTTACAAAATTACTAAAGCATTGCTTAAGTATTGTCCTTTGACTGGTGAAATAGGTCTTTATTTTGTCAGTGAACGTGATAATGAAGATGAACAGGGTCATGTAATTAATGATACTAACTCTCATGGTTTGGATTATGCATATGTTAAACACGTAAATGTGATCTATAAAGATATGCCTAATTTAATGGTCTTAACTTTCTATGGTTGCGCTTCTATTGAAGAAACCGCAGAATCTTGGGACGGTTTAAATGACGTGCTGGGATACAGCGTGTCTAGCGAAACTTTATTGCCGGATCATAAAGCAATATGGACTCCATTATTGTTGTTATTACAACAAGATTTACAAGAATCTATTGTAAATAGTCATGCTGATGATAACAGGAATAAAACAATAAGTAAAGCTAAAACAAACGATACCAATAATACCAATTGCAGCAATAAGACCCATCATAAGGGATGGATTCATCATTGCAAGCATGGGAGACATAACAATAACGGGTATACACCATACTATTATGGTGGTTACACTCCAAGTTATGATGCTTATACAAGTAGTGTAGCAGTGAACAGTACTGATTTGAATAAAAAGAAACATGATAATTCAACTGACGATAAAAACAAATCAAGTAATGTTACCGCAACCTCTAAAAAAGGAAAATCTTCGGAAATTCCTAAAGCAGCAAAACCTGATAGTGAACCGACTTATACCCTTGTTTATGCGATTTTAGGTATTGTATTTGTTAGTGTTTTATTTAATTCAGGTTATATGAAACGTAATGACTAAAATTAGAAAGATTATTAACTTTTTAAGTTTTTAATCTTTTATTTTTATTTTTTTTAAAAGTATTTAACACTCTTTTTACAAAACTATCTTCATGAAAGTCTTTGGTATTTGCGCCAGTCCTAGAAACAATACTACAGAATATATCTTGAAAAATGCTTTAAATCAGCTTGAAGAAGATGGTTTCGATTGTAAAATATTCACCTGCCAAGCTAAGGATATTAAGCCGTGCATGCATTGCGATTACTGTTTGGAAAACAAGAAATGCATTATCGAAGACGACATGGCCGAAATATACGAAAATCTTAGGCAGGCAGACGGTATTATTCTTGCAACTCCCATTCAGAGCGGAGGAATTAGCAGCAACCTGTCAGCCATAATGGATAGGACCAGAGCCTTGGAGGCAATCGACTACAATCTGCTTCGTGGTAAGATTGGGATGAGCATTGCAGTTGGCGGAGACAGGACAGGTGGTCAGGATTTCGCTCATTTGAAAAATATAACTTATTTCATGATACACGGTATTATTCCAGTAAGCGGAGGGCCTTTCGGTTCCAATTTGGGAGCGTCCTTCTGGTCAAACGATTCATTGGATGATATTAAACGCGATGAGTATGGATGGGAGTCTTTAAACAGGACTTTGGTTGAATTCGAAAGTTTCTTAAATAAGTATATTTAAATATTAAAATCAATTTATATTATAATAATCTATTTTTAAAGGTATATTATGGCAAATAAGTTGGTTCGAGGTAGTTTGATAATTTTCATAGGAAATATTATTTTCCGTATTGGAGGTTATCTCTACCGTTTTTTAATGGCGATATTATTGGGCCCTACCAATTATGGTATCTTAGGAATGACATTACCGTTCCAGGGTATTTTTCAGACTTTAGCTGCTGGTGGGCTTCCTCCGGCTATTGCCAAATATGTTGCTGAGTATGAAGCCACAGGCGAGCACGACATGGCTCGAAAGACGATTTACACGGCATTGAAAATCATGGTATTTCTGGGAATATTTTTAGGGATACTGATGATTTTTGTCATTTCACCGATTATCGCAAATAATTTCCTGCATAAGCCCTATACTGTAATTCCACTGCAGATTGTTGGTTTGATTACTCCATTCAGTGTTATTGTCGGTGCATTCAGAGGCGCATTCCAGGGAGTGTATAAAATGGAATATATTGTATACACTCGTGCTGTAGAGCAACTGGGAATGATCTTATTTGCAACAGGATTTGTTTTAATTGGGCTTTCAACTCCTGGTGCATTATGGGGTACTGTCATTGGTTACTCCCTTGCGGCGGTATCTTCAATATACATATTTAAAGTTTACATGCCAAAATATATTCCAAAACCTAGCGATAATTTCGAATTCACATTTAGGGACGAGCTGAAATTGGCTGGAGTATTAATCAAATTCGCCATTCCGGTCATTATTACAGCCATTGCTGAAATGCTTATTTATAATATTTGTACTATTATCATGGGCAGATTTTTGTCAGATGCCAGTGTCGGATTTTTCGCCGCTGCGGATCCTATTTCCAGATTGCCTTTAATGATTTCTATTTCTGTTGCAACTACAATACTTCCGGCAACTTCAGAAGCGTTCAAGGTCAAAGACGTTAATGCTCTTCAGAAATATGTTGGAGAGTCTTATAAAATAGCGTTATTGTTTGTTGTTCCTATGTGTGTAGGTTTGGCGCTATTTTCCGTTCCTACTTTACGTTTACTTTATTTCAAGGACGCTGCTTATGTTGCAGGTGCATCCGCTCTTGCAATATTGGCCATTGGAATGACATTCTATTCCATATTTTCAATTTCCACAAGTATCGTTCAGGGAATCGGCAATCCTAGAATTCCTATGTATATCCTGATTTTCGGATCAATTGTCACTGGAATCTTAAGCTGGATTTTGGTGCCAACAATGGGTATTGCAGGCGGTGCTTTGGCAACCACCGTAGCCTGTTTTTTAATGATGATTCCATGTGTTTACTTTGCGTTGAAATTGACACAATCAAAACCGCCAATAGTATCAGTTGTTAAGATATTGATTGCTACTGCAATCATGGCTGTTGTCGGATTTGTCATTCCTAAAACCACCTTGTTTTTATTCCCGGGAATAATATTGTGCATGATAGTTTATTTCTTTGCATTGATTCTGGTTAAGTTTTTCACAAAAGATGATATTGAAACTTTCAGAGGATATGCTGCCAAATTCGGCCCTCTATCCAAAATTGTCAACAAGTTACTAGATTTTGTTGAAAGAATCGAGTTTCGAAATAAATAATTGAAAAGTTATTTAAGTTATAAACTATAAAAATTCAATTATCATTATATATTGGGGGATTATAATGGCTGATGTTAGTGCAGGTGTTGAATACAAAATCAATGTCGATGGCAATTCTTTCCTGTTGGACAGTAAAAAATACCAACTGTTAGAATCCATTTTAGACACTGGTTCTTTAACAGAAGCGGCAAAATACATCAAAGTTTCTTACAGAACCGCTCTGAACTATATTGAAAAAATAGAATCAACACTTAACGTAAAAATTGTGAATACTACAAAAGGGGGAAAAGGTGGTGGTGGTGGCACCACTCTTACTGAAGAAGGTTATTCTATTTTAAAGGAATGTAAGAAGATAAATGCAATCATGGAACTTCACAAAGACGTGAATGAGATTGAAGCTGAAATCATTGACATTAACGATGTCAAAGGTGTCATGACTATTAAAATGGAGGATTTCCAAATCAATGCTCCATTAAATAGAAAATATAAGCTTGGAGATAAGATTTTAGCATTAATAAGTTATGACAATATCTTTTTAATGTTGGAACCTCAGACATCAAGTATCCGTAATATTCTCAAAGGTAGAATTGTTGAGATGAAGCTCATCGGCGAGATAATACGCGTTAAAGTCAATGTCGGCGGAGTAATTTTATGTTCAGACATTACAGTTTCCGCTGAAAAGGAATTGAATCTCAACATTGGAAAAGAGGTCTTTGTTGGATTTAAGGCAATGTCTGTAGCTACTTTAAAATTATAAGGGTGATAATATGTTGCGAATTTTAGTTGATGAAGATAAATGTATAGCATGTGGTAACTGTGCAGAGATTTGTCCGAAGTCCGCTAAAATTTGGGAAATTACCAACGTTGCACGTATATTGGATTTGAGATATTGTCACGTTTGTACGCTATGTGCAATGGAATGTCCTACAAACTGCATTAAAATATTACGTCCTGGTGAAGATGAGTGAATGCTTGATGCTCAAATCAATTTAAAGATAGGTTAGATTATGACTAGAAATTCTATTGTTTCAAGAAAAACTTCAGAAACTGAAATTGATATAAAAATGAATCTTGATGGAAGTGGAAAGTACGATATTTCCACTGGAGTGAATTTTTTTAATCACATGCTGGAGTCTTTTTCAAAGCATAGTATGATTGATTTGGATATTCAGGCTATTGGTGATGTGGAAATAGATGATCACCACACTATTGAAGATGTTGGAATATTACTTGGCGAAGCTTTTAGCGAAGCTATAGGTGATAAAAAAGGAATTAAAAGAATGGCGCATGCTATTGTTCCTATGGATGAATCTGTAGCTACCGTTGCAATTGACATAAGCGGACGCAGCTATTGCAATATGAATCTCAATTTTAAAAACGAGAAAATTGGGGACATGACATCCGATATAGTCATTCACTTTTTCGAGTCATTTGCAGGCAGCGCCAAAATAAACATTTATGGTACTGTTGAAGGCGCTAATGATCATCACAAAGCTGAAGCTGTCTTTAAAGCATTTGCAAAATCTTTAAAGGAAGCTGTTAAAATAGAACATGACCAAATTCCTTCTACAAAAGGAGCTTTATAGCTAAATTGAATTTAGCTATTTTTTTATTATTCTTATTGTAAAAAATATATTACATTTTCATTTCAAAAAAAAGAAAAAAATGAAAGTAGCAAGAAAGCTACTTATTCTGGTTTTGAGATTAAGTCTGTTTTACAACCTGGGTTTCCTTCTTTCATGTGAGGGGTTCTTAAAACAGTATCATTTGCTTTTTCGATTTCTCTTGCTTCTTGTGCTAATTTAGCAGCACATGCAGCAATTTCGTGAGCAGCAGCTACTAATGGGATGAAGTTTTCGAAACCTTTGGTCATGAAACAACCTTTCATGTCTAAGTTTGCGACTGATCCAGCCATTTCGTATGCAGCAATAGCTTTTGCTTTTGCGTATGGGTTTGCGAATCCACCAGCTTCTGCAGCTTTTTCAGCAGTAATGATGAGTTTTGGTAATTCGATTTCTTCACCTGCGTCTGCTTGTGCAATTACAGCATCAATGGTTTTTTGAACTAATCTTAATGCTCCGGTTTCAGCTAATACTTTTAAGATGTCGGAGTTGAAGATAGCCATTTCAGTTGGGTCTAACCATTCTCTTTTTGCACCAATCATTGGGTCAGACATAACGATGATGTAACCGAGACCTTGTTCATCCATTTCATCTTTTTTACCTTTACCAGGTGCGTCACCAATGATAATAGCAGGAACGTCCTTTTCGGATAATAATTCTCTTGCTTTAGCTGGTCCAGGTGCTCCTGGGTTTGGGCTAATGAAGATTGCGAAGTCAGGTTCGAAAGCGTCTATTTTAGGTACAACGTCTTCTACTTGTTCTGGGTTCATTTTAGCTCCAGATCCAAAGGTTCTTACATCGATGTTTGGTCTGTCTGCTCTTTCGTCTAACAATAGGTCAATTACTGGTGAAGTACCAATATTACCACTTTTAATAATAGCAATTTTAACTACCATAATTAAGTCTCCTTTTTCGATAGTTATAATTTTAATTCAAAAACTATTTAAATTTTATTATTTATAATTTTTAATCATTGTATTATTTATTTCTATGAATATTGTTCATTATTTTAATTTAATTAATAAAATACTATACAATCAACTATATTTTTGAAGATTTGATAAGAAAAATAATTGAAAAAATTAGATATTTTTGTATTGATTTTGCCATATGAAAAGACGAAAAAATTTACAGTTCGTGAAATTTTTTTAAAAATAAGAAACAGTGGTTCCGACGAGATTCGAACTCGTGATCCCCTCCTTGTAAGGGAGGTATCATACCACTAGACCACGGAACCAACAAATATTATTATGAATTTACTATTATATATATGTTTCTATTATTGAAAATTTTAAGTTAATTTTATTAGTTATGAAAATATATTATCTATCATAAATGTAAATGATGTGATAAAATGGCATGGGACGATAAAGAAACTAAAGTTTGGATGGACGGAGAATTTGTTGAATGGAAAGATGCAAACATTTCAGTACTTTCTCACGTTGTTCACTACGGTACAAGTGTTTTTGAAGGAATTCGTGCATATGAAAACGAAAACGGCGTTGCTGTATTTCGTCTGAAAGAACATGTACAACGTTTATTTGACTCAGCAAAAATTTATAAGATTGACATTCCTTTCACACAAGAGGAAATTGAGGAAGCTATTTTGGAAACCCTTCGTGTAAATGACTTAGGGGCATGCTACATACGCCCAATCGTATTTAGAGGATACGGTGAATTAGGAGTAAATCCGTTAGGATGCCCTGTTAATGTGGCAATTGCCGCCTGGGAATGGGGATCATACTTAGGTGAAGAAGGAATGGCAAACGGTGTAGACATCGGTGTTTCATCATGGAGAAAACCTGCACCTGACACTTTCCCTGCACTTGCAAAATGTGGTGCAAACTACATGAACTCCCAATTGGCCAAACTCGAAGCAATTGAACATGGATACGATGAAGCTATTATGCTTGATTATGAAGGTCACGTTTCTGAAGGTAGTGGAGAAAACATATTCCTCGTAGAAGGTGAAAAATTATTCACCCCTGCAATGTCCTCTTCTAACCTCAAAGGTATCACAAGAGACTCCATCATGACTGTAGCTCGTGATTTAGGATATGAAGTTGTTGAAGAAGTCATTTCAAGGGAAAGATTGTACTCAGCCAACGAAGTGTTCTTCACAGGAACCGCCGCTGAAGTAACTCCAATCCGTTCAATTGACCACAGACAAATAGGCATAGGTAAAAGAGGACCTATTTCTGAAAAAATACAAAACGCTTTCTTTGACATTGTTGAAGCTAAAGTTGAAGATAAATACGGATGGTTAAGTTATATCTAAACGGTGTAAAATATGGATATATTTCAAGGAATTATTATCGGTATCGTTCAGGGATTAACTGAATTCCTGCCGGTTAGTAGTTCAGCACATTTGGTCTTCATCCAAAATATATTGGGTGTTGAAAGTTCTCTTGCTTTCGATACTTTTCTGCATTTGGGGTCATTGCTTGCGGTATTGTGGTTCTTTAGAGCAGACATCATCAAGATGATTTTATCATGGATTGACAGTGTCATGGACATTTTCCAAGGCAGATTCAAGGAAGGCTTCTACGATGATGCATATAAAAGGCTTGCATGGTACGTTATTATAGGCACTATCCCTGTCGCTTTGGTGGGTTTGCTTTTTGAAGACGCTGTGGATTCACTATTTGCAGGCGCCCTTTATGTTCCGGCTTTCTTTTTATTTGTAACTGGTACAATTCTGTATCTCTCTCAAAGAATGACAAGCGGTAATGTCAATCTCAAAAACATTTCTGCTAAGGAATCATTGTTTATGGGATTGGGTCAGGCCTGTGCAATCCTGCCTGGTCTTTCACGTTCAGGTACTACAATTGCTGCCGGTCTTGTAATAGGTCTTGATAAGGAGTTTGCAGCTAAATTCAGTTTCATATTGTCAATTCCTGCTATTTTAGGTGCATTTTTATTACAAGCTAAAGACATTGGCGGAGCAATGGATGCAAACTTTTTGCCTGTGATTTTAGGTTTCATTGCAGCATTCATTGCAGGATATGCGGCAATCAAATGGATGCTTGAATTAATTCAAAAAAGAAGTTTGGATATATTTGCCTACTACTGTTGGATAGTCGGCATCGTAGTATTTATAGGCTCAATAGCCCATTTATTCTAAAAAATAAGATTATAGAGATTTTTTTAAATCTCTATCCACATACTTTTTCTATTCTTTTTCTAAGTTTTTCAACGGAATTTCCTAAAACGAGTGCGGTATACATTGCGCCTCCGGCACCTGCACCTTCCTTGACAAATCCTTTCAAGTAATTTCTAAGTCCTTCGTGCTCGGATTCTTCGAATTTAGGGTCAACCACATTAACGGTAATTCCTTCGTCAATCTGCTTTAGTATTCCAAACAGATCTGCAGTTTCATCACCTGCCACAAACACTGTTGTAGACAGGTTGATTCTTGAAAAATCAAAGTTAGGCTGTATGGATTTGATTATTGCGCAGACTGCAGCCATTTGGGTTCCGCCTGCTAATATTATTGGGATTTCTGAGCCTAAGACTATTCCCGCCATGGCGGCTAAGGTAGGGTCTCCGACTGCACCGATGGCCTGCATCGCATCAATGTCATCCTCTTTAGGGTCAAGGCCAGCATTTCTTAATCCTTCATCAACGCATTTTGTTTTCATGTCATGGGGATTGTGTGGCATGCTGCCGCTAACCTTTTCGTTGGCGTCATATCCAAGCGCTCTCAATACTCCGAGGGCGGTTGTAGTTCCTGCAGCGATACTTTCACCGATTATGAGCATTTCATGTCTTCTTGACAGTTCCGCGCCCAAATCCTTTGCGTTTTCAAATATTTCCAATGGATTTAAAACTCCTTTTCCAGTTCTAATGTCCCTTCCATAGTCTTTTCCAAGATTGACATATTCGACATCAGGTTTGATTTTGGAACCTGCATCGACAATGACGAATGGGATATTTGCAAGTTGAAGTGCAGCTTTTGTAAGCCTTGCAGGAGTAGGCGCTGCAGCATCTCCGACTACAGTTTCGGCTGGGGCTTCACAGCATCTCACTTCACCTAATATCATGAATTCAGCATCTGAAGCTGGGGTGTATTCTGTAAGGTCTGCTGAAGGTCCTGCGCCTGAAATTCCATCTATTAATGAAGTTTCTGTTGTTCCAATGGTAAGTAGAAATACCGGATCTTCACATGCCTGTAACTTTTTGGTCAGTTCATCTGATCCGTAAGTTTTGATTCCTTCAATCATCTTCCCCACCCTGCTTTTTCAACAAATCTATGATGATTTTATTCTGATTAATGATTTTTTTATTCTGGAGCATGATTTTCTTTAGCATTTCAATTTCCGGAAGTTCATTGTCAGTTTGAAATGTCTGTCCGTCTCTTGCTCTTGGAGGAATCCTGATTTGGTCTTTTGGAGGAAGCTTGTCCGCTTCTTGTTCAGGCATCTTCGGAATCACTCCCTTTGATGCGCTGTCCTCTCTGGATACGAAGTCCACGTATCTGTGAGTAACCTTGTTTTTGCTTCTCTCATCCAGCAATTCCATCATTCTGTCGTCCACTGCATCAACACCTTGGATCTGTTCCATTTCCACTTCATGAATTAATCTTTTTTGAATGTTGTATGCATTGTAGATAGGTATTCCTCTTGTATTGCATTCGTTTTTGAACATGTCGTGGATGTTGATGTCTCCAGTCAATTGTTTAACCCTTTTCTGTTCGGGGGTATTTGCACTATAAAATCCCATATTTTCACTTATGTTTTTTAAATTAAAAAAATATTTTTATATTTCATGATAAATAATACTAATTAATTAAATTTTTCAGTGATTATCTTGATAAGTTTGGGAATAGAAGGAACTGCGGAAAAGACAGGTGTGGGCATTGTTGACAGTGATGGAAATATTCTGGCTATGGCTGGAAAACAGCTGTTTCCAGAAGAAGGTGGAATCCATCCTAGAATCGCTGCCGAACACCATGCTGAATGGATTCCTAAACTGATTCCTGAAGCGGTTTCTCAAGCTGGAATTTCATACGATGACATTGATTTGATCTCATTTTCACAGGGTCCGGGACTCGGTCCTGCACTGAGGATTGTTGCAACTTCAGCCAGAACTCTGTCATTATCCTTAAAAAAGCCAATCATTGGAGTAAACCATTGCATAGGTCATGTTGAAGTCGGAAAGCTTGACACCGGTGCGGTGAATCCGGTATCCCTTTATGTCAGTGGCGGAAACAGCCAAGTCATTGCATATGAAAGCGGAAGGTATAGGATTTTCGGTGAAACTTTAGATATTGCCATTGGAAACTGCCTTGACCATTTCGGACGTGAAACCGGACTGGGACATCCCGGCGGACCGGTAATCGAAAAATTGGCCAAAAAGGGTTCTTATATTGATTTGCCGTATGTTGTAAAGGGCATGGACTTCTCTTTTTCAGGTCTGTTGTCAGCCGCATTAAGGGAAGCAGAAAAGGGCACACCAATGGAGGACATCTGCTATTCGCTTCAGGAAACTGCCTTTTCAATGCTTGTGGAAGTAACCGAAAGGGCACTGTCACACACCCAAAAGGACGAGGTGATGCTGTGCGGTGGCGTTTCTGCCAATTCAAGATTAAGGGAAATGCTTAAGACAATGTCTGAAGAGCACGGCGCCAAATTCTACATGCCTGAAATGAAGCTATGCGGTGACAATGGTGTCATGATTGCATGGCTGGGCTTGTTGATGTGCAAAGAGTTCGGACCGATTGAATTGTCCGAAACAGGCATAATCCAAAGGTTCAGAACCGATGAGGTTGACATTCCATGGATTGACAACACCAAAAGCTATCTGGAATTGGGTGATGAGTTTATAGCCAAAGGTGCAGAATCAAACATTGTTAAAGCAGAATATTTGGGCGAAAAGGCAGTTTTGAAGGACCGTATTGTTAAAAATTACAGGATTCCTGAAATCGACAATAAGATTAGAAAATCCCGATGTAGGCTGGAAGCTAGGCTTCTAAGCGATGCCAAAAGAGTGGGTGTTGTGACTCCGGTATTGTACGACGTTAATCTGGAGGATAAATCAATCTTAATGGAAGAAATCGATGGAGTGATGGTCAAGGATGTCATTGACGATGACTTGGCTTTCAGAATCGGTGAAGAGATTTCAAAGCTTCACAGCGGAGATATAATTCACGGTGACATTACCACTTCAAATATCATGCTTAGAGATGATCAGCTGGTGTTCATAGATTTCGGTCTTGGAAGACATTCGCAACTTGGTGAGGACAAGGCGGTTGATTTGCTTGTCCTGAAGAAGGCATTGCAAAGCATAGATTATAATCTTGCTGTTAAATACTTTGATTTGGTTTTAAAAGGTTATGGCAACGAATCAATTGCAAAAACAATTTCCGACATCGAGTCCCGTGGAAGATATACTCACTAATTTTACTTTTGAATGATGCCAATCTTTGAAAATTAAAAAGGAAGAATTAACATTTTTAAAATAATTGATCATGTCTGATTTCAATGTTAATTTTCATGACTCATATCGACCCATAATTTTGGGTTACTTTAATTGTATTAACTGTCAATCATGTGTCAATTTTTTTGACACACCAACCCATTTTCATTGACACTTGCATTATCCAAAATTATAATAAAAATCACCGTTATATTTAAAAATATGATAACATTTATAACTGGTAACGAACATAAAGTAGAAGAAGCAGAGAATATTTTCAAAGATTATGACATTAACTTAAGGCATGTTGATTTAGGCTACATGGAACCTCAGGGAACTCTTGAGGAAGTGGCCATATTCGGTGCAAAATATGCCTGTCATGAACTTGACTGTCCTGTGATTGTAGAAGACGCTGGTTTGTTCATCAGAGCTTTGAATGATTTTCCGGGAACATATTCGCATTATGTTCAGGATACCATTGGAAATCAGGGTATTTTAAAGCTATTGAAAGATACTGATGACCGTTATGCCGAATTCAGGTCAGTTATTGGGTATTGCGCCCCCAATTCTGAGCCCAAGACTTTTTTAGGCAAGGTCGTAGGAGAAATCGCAGTTGAGGAAAGGGGAGATTTAGGATTTGCCTTTGATCCTTTGTTTTATGTTCCTAGTGAAGGTAAGACATTTGGAGAACTTACAACTGAAGAGAAAAACCAGTTTTCACATAGAAAAAATTCATTGAAGAAATTCATAGAATGGTATTCCAGTCAAGACTAACATTATTTTTCTGCTTATTGGGCTTATTTAAGATTTAAAAAATTTAAAGAGGTTTAATTATGGCAAGACCAGAATGGGTAACTTATAGTGATGAAGAAATTGAAGAAATGATTTTGAAATTTAACAGGGAAGGTAAAAGTACTTCTGAAATTGGTATTATCTTAAGAGACCAATACGGAATCCCTTCAGTTAAAGATGTAACCGGTGAAAGAATTACTGAAATTTTAAGAAGAAACGGTCAGGCTGGCGAATACCCAGAAGACTTAATGAACTTAATCAGAAGAGCCGTAAACATCAGAGATCACTTAGAAGAAAACCCTAAGGACTTACACTCAAGAAGAGGTTTAACTATCATCGAATCCAGAATCAGAAGATTAGCTTCCTACTATGTAAGTGAAGGTAAATTACCAGAAGGATGGAGATATAATCCAAGAGAAGCAGCACTCCTTGTTAAATAGGGCTAATGAAGCTACTGATATGCTCAAGGAGCATATCGAAAATGATGCTGTTATAAGAATAATTTCTCATAACGATGCGGATGGTATTTCTGCAGCAGCTGTCGTAGCGAATGCTTTGGCTGAAGAAAATGTCCAATTCCACACAACTATTGTCCCACGTCTTAAGCAGGATATGGTAAATCAGCTTAGAAGTGAAAAGTACGATTTATTCATTTTCTCAGACATGGGAAGCCAGTTCATTGGAGATTTCAACACATATAAGCACGACGTCATTGTTGCAGACCACCATCAGGTTAATGACACCGAAGCGGAAAGCAATGTCGTCCACATAAATCCTCATCTTTTTGAAATTGACGGGAGTAAGGATTTGAGTGGTGCGGGCTCCGCTTATTTGGCTATTCGTAATTTGAATAAAAAGCACCTGGCTTATTATGCTTTAGTCGGTGCATTTGGAGACATGCAAGGTCAGGAAGGGTTTACTGGGGTAAACAAAATGATTCTTGACGATGCAATCGAAAGCGGAAATCTGGAGATTCATGAGGATTTGAAAATTGTTTCAAAGACAACAGAACCGATTTTCAAGTCTCTGGCTTATACATTTTCACCGCCTCTTCCGGGAATCAGCGGTGATTTCGATGGCGCCCGTGAATTTCTTGAACGCATGAACCTGTCTTATGGTATAAAATTCACAGATATGGAGGATGAGGAAAAGGACCTGCTCAAAGAGGCATTGGTCAGCATCAATCCGGATATCTTTGGAAACTGTTATACTGTTGTTAAGGAGGCTCCAATGCTGCGTGACCTTGAGGAATACTCATACATCCTTGATGCATGTGGCAAAAATAAAAAGCAAGGACTAGGATTAAGCATAGCTTTAGGTGAAAAGGATCAGGCTTTGGATGCGGCTTTAAAATTGCAACGCCAGTATCGTGACCAGATTGTCAAAGGCCTTGAATGGGTTAAGAAGGAAGGTGCCCAACAGCTTAATACAATTCAATACCTTTACAGTGAAGATAAGGTATTGAAGTCTGTAATGGGTACAATTGCAAGTATTGGATTGTCTGTAGAGTTATTGGATAATTCAAAACCTGTACTTGGACTTTCAAGACTTCACAAGGATGTTAAGATTTCTGGAAGAACCACTCGTGAAATGGTTTCGAAAGGCGTTAATTTAGGAAAAGCGCTCCAAGATTCATCTAACAATTTCGGCGGTACTGGAGGAGGCCATGACATTGCGGCCGGTGCTATGATTCCTTATGAAAGCATGGATAATTTCTTGCATATTATGGATGAAATGGTTGAATATCAATTAAACAGTGATTAAAATGTTTTTAACAGATGAAGAACAACAAATGTGCGATGGGGAATTTGGAGAAACTATCAGGAAAAGCATGGATATTCTTGTTGCTTTAGGAGATATCTATGGTGCTTCCAAACTGGTTGACATAACTTCAGCACAGGTGTCCGGTGTTTCTTATAAAACCATTGGAGATGCAGGTCTGGAATATCTTGAAGATTTGGCATTGGACGGTTCAGGCAAGGCAACCATCAATGCATCTTTAAATCCGCCTGGGACTGATTTGGACAACTGGGAGGCATTAGGCTTTCCTCGCGATTTTGCAATAAAGCAAAACCAGATTGTTGACGCTTATGCAAATCTTGGAATTTCCAAAACATGCACATGCACACCTTATTTGGTGGGTAATGTTCCAAGATTCAGAGATCATGTTTCTTGGTCAGAATCATCTGCTGTTGCTTATGTAAATTCTGTAATCGGCGCCAGAACAAATCGTGAAGGCGGTCCGGCAGCACTTGCAGCAGCAATCGTTGGAAAAACTCCATTGTATGGGTTTCATCTTCCTCAAAATAGGAAAGCAAACCTTGTTGTCAATGTCAACACTGAATTGAAAGGGGCTGATTTCGGCGCTTTAGGTTACATTATCGGAAAGGTCGTTGGAGGTGGAGTGCCTTACTTCAAACTTCAAAACATTCCTAACAACAACGATTTAAAGACACTTGGCGCTGCTTTGGCTTCATCAGGTTCAGTTGCACTTTATCATATTGAAAATGTGACTCCTGAGTTTGATGTTGCAGGGGAAGATGATGTTGAAGACATAATGTTTATTTCACAAAAGGAAATTAACGAAACCCGTCAGAAATTATCAACCACTGATAAGGAGCCTGATTTGATTTGTTTAGGATGTCCTCATGCATCACTTGAAGAAATTAAACAAGTAGCTAGCATTGTACAAGGAAAAACAATCAAAAATAAATTATGGATTTGCACTTCAGTAAGTGTCAAAGCCACAGCTGACAGAATGGGATACACACAAATCATTGAAGATGCAGGCGGAAATGTCGTCTGTGACACATGTATGGTTGTAGCACCTATTGAAGAAATGGGCTTTGAAGTAATCGGTGTGAATTCAGCAAAAGCAGCAAATTACGTCCCATCCATGTGCGGACTTGATGTAGTTTATAACGATGTAGAGAATCTTATTCAATTTGAATAAGTTTTCTGCTATCCTTTTTTTTCATTTTTCTAATATTCGATAACGACTATTTTTTCTTTAACTTTAAATTAAATAAAATCCATAAATTATACTAATGAATTTATGAGGAAGACTTTTTATGAATTATTTAGTTGTTGGTGCTGGAAATGCTAGTAGGCCTGTTGCAAGACTGCTAAACCATTTGGGTCACGACGTTGTTGTCACGGATTTAAAAGACATTTCTGAATTTAAAATAGAATTTCAAAGAAGTTTAATTCAAATGGAAAAGGAAGGAGTCAAACTGGATTTGGCAAATAAGGACCCATCGGTTGAAGGTTTTGATGCGGTGTATGCTCCGCCTACATTACCTGATTCCGCCCCGATAGCTCAAAAAATTAAAGATTCAAACCTGAAGGTTCTAACCAATGAGGAATTCTCCAAAATCGTCAATGACCTGATTCCTGTAGACATTATCGGAATCACCGGAACAATGGGTAAGACCACAACCACATTCATAACCACAAGCCTTTTCAAGCAGGCAGGCTATAAGGTATGGTCATGCTCTTCCTTAGTAAACAACCTTGTTTCAGAAGCAATCATTGATGGAATCGTCACAGGAAAGGCTCAAGAGTGTGATATAGCTATTTTTGAACTTCCTCATGGTACTATCGGTCTTTTGGATAGGCTTGACGTCAAGATAGGGCTTCTGACAAATATTGCAGAAGACCATTTGTCTGAGTTCGGAGGATCATTGGAAAAATACCAGCAACGAAAACTTGTCCTCCAGGCCATGAGCGAAACATTCATTGCAAACGATTCCTGTCGTGAAATAATCGAAAAGGTAAGGGATGACGCAATGTTTTATGCATTGGATGAGGATGTTGACTTTAAGGGAATTGTCGGAGACGAATCATTGACTGTGAAGTATTCAGGTGGGGAGTTCACTACTCCATTCCACATGATGAGCTATTTCTTTGAAAACTCAGTTGCCGCTTCAGCAGTAGCATTGACATACGGCGTTGATAAGAATGACATTATCGATGCCCTAACTGTATTTAAAGGCCTTCCGGCACATATGGAGGATGTCGGAGATTACAACGGCAGAAAGGTAATTCTTGACTCAGCATTTCTCTATGATGGAATGAAAATAACTTTGGATTACTTTAAGGATGAAAGCGTTGTGCTTTTCCTTGATCATTTTGATACGTTGTCTGTAAGGGACAAGGTAGAAGTCGGCGAGCTGGTAAGCAATTATGACATTAAGGTTGTCATCGCCAGCGGTTTTAATGAAGTGACACAGGAAGTGGAAATGGAGGCGGCACAGGAAATTTTGGACGCCATCTCAAACCCTAACATTGAAAAGGTGGCCGTTGAGACAATCGAAAAGGCGGCTGAGCTCACATTCAAATATTCCGAACCTGGAGACATAATTTTACACATGGGACCTCTTATAGCATATGATAGGCTGACTACCGTTGATAAAATCATGAAAGGATTAGATGAGGGAAGTAGAAAGTATGAATAAAAATAAAACTTTCGGAGTTATTGGCGTTTGTGGAGCAAACGGTAATTTAATAGCTAGAATTCTTAAGCAAAGAGGATACAATGTCATTGGAACAGATTTGTCCTTTAAAAAGGACTGCAGATTTGCAAAGGCTCTCGGCGGCTATGACATTGATGTCTATTATGGACAGACTCCGGACAAGTTTTTTGAAAGGGCAGATTATATTATCCCGCCTGCCAGCATGTCAAAGGATTCCGAAGTTTTAAAGAATTGCGGAAAGCCTATTCTGGAATTATATGACATCATTGAAATGATTAAGCCTGAAAAGCCGGTATTTGGAATAACCGGTACAAACGGTAAGACAACCACAACAACTTTACTTAAAAAAATAGCTTATGATAATGGAATCAAACCTTGTGAACATGACCTTGAAGGCATGCAGGGCAATGCGGAATTCATACCGATTCTTCAATCCAGATTGGATGGGGATGTCGGAATTTTGGAAGTAGGAACCTTCGGAGTTCCGGGCACTGTCGGAAGGATAGTAAAGAACACCGACATGTCCTCTGGGCTGATTACAAACATCACTCCTGATCATTTAAATGACCTTGGAAGCTTTATGGATTATGCCAATGTCAAAGGGGAATTCATCTCTGAATTGGGACTTGGACAGCTAATTGTCAATGGTAATGACCCTACAATCATCGGGCTTTTAAGGGAACTTGACTTTAAAGGAGAAGTCATCACATTCGGTGTTGATGAGCTTCCTGATTCAATAGGAATGAAGGAATGTGTCTGCGGAGCTGAAATCGCAGTTAAGGAAATTATTTCCGGTTGCGGTTATTACTTCTGCAAATGCGGAATAACAACTCCTCAGGTGGACTATGTTGCAACAAACATCGATTTGCCTAACAGAACATTCGATTTGCACACTCCTACTGAAAAGTTAACCGTTAAAATGGGTGTTGACGGACTTCACAACGTTTATAATCTGACAGGCGTAATCATTGCGGCTCACGTGTTCCTTGATTTGCCTTATGATAAGATTTTACCTACAATTGCCAGTTTCACAGGTGTAAGCGGAAGGATGGAAGAGGTAGGCAAAGTAAAGGGCAAGGACATATTTGTTGATTATGCACACAATCCTGCCGGTGTCGAAACTGTGTTAAAGGAATTCAAAAAATTATTCGGAGAGTTTACAACTGTCATTACCGTTTCATCAGAATCAGGTTATGTCGGTGACATGGACATCTTCAACAGCGTTTTGAAATTCTCCAAATTCATCGTTCCTGCTTCAGTAGCTTCTCAAAAAATAGCTTTGGAAAAATTGAGGGCCAATCCTAAACTGAACGACAGGATATTTTTGAATCATGTTGATGATTTTGAAAAGACAGGAACTCTTGGAGCCTCTGAAGAAGAAGTTCGTGACGGTTTAAGAAAGGCATTGAACCTAGATTGTGAAATGGTAATAGCTATCGGTGAAGCTGCTACCAAATTCAAATCTATAGTTTTTGAATTATAATTCGTAGGTTTTTGGTGGCTCTCCGGAAAAGTCAGCGATTGTTGCTTTACCGTTGATTGTAAATACTTCAAACACTGGATTTTCACCGGTTTCGTATAATGCTTTTACAAGTTCGTTTGAATCGATCACTTTCTGTTTTAATTCTATGCTGTCGGTAAATTCGACTTCACCAGCAATTCTTAACCATTGGAATTCCGGAGTTGCAGTTACGATTTCACAGTTTGGATTTGCATCAAGTTCTTTGTACATCGGTTTGTTGTTTGCGGTACAGAAGTATGGTTTTCCACCCTCTTCGAAGTAGAACAGGATTGGTCTTACTTTTGCGTTTCCGTCAAGTCCGCTGGTTGCTAAGTATATTAAAGAGTTTTCTTTTAAAAAATTTATTACATCGTTTATTTTTTACATCTCCTAATTGTTTGTTGTTTATAGTTTAATTAAAGGTATATAAACCTTTTTTGTAACTTTCAGGTAACGCAGTAACCTCTTGGTAACCGCCGATTACTTTGCAAATGCTCTCACTAAACCTTTTATAAATAGAAAGAATTAATATGATAATATAAACGGTATTGTAAATTAGATATTGCGGGTTAAAATCATGGCTAGTTATATTACACATCCCTTAATCAAGAAAGATGCGATTGAATCCAGGTTGTATCAGCAGGTCTTGGCAGGGGATGTATTGAAGAAAGGAAATACGATGGTGGTTGCACCTACTGCACTTGGTAAAACCATTGTTGCAATCTTGGTTGCTGCAGACAGGCTGCAAAAGGTTAAAAATTCTAAAGTGCTGATTCTGGCTCCATCCAAGCCGTTGGCCATTCAGCATGAGGACAGCTTTAAGGAATTTTTGAATCTGCCATGCTCTTCCATAACCGGTGCCGTAAAAACAGATGAGAGAGTTAAAAGGTGGGAGGAATCAAGAATCATCTCAGCAACTCCTCAGACTGTTGAATCTGATTTATTGAATGGCCGTTACGATTTAAGCAGCGTTTCACTAATTGTTTTTGATGAATGCCACCATGGCGTTGGATCATATTCCTATGTTTATCTCGCTTCACGATATGTTCAGGAATCCAATTTTAATCTGATTTTAGGACTTACCGCTTCACCGGGTTCCGATAAGGCAAAGATTAAGGAAGTTTGCGCAAATCTCTATATCCAAAACATCGTTGTCAAGACTGAAGACGACTCCGATGTTCGCCCTTATTTCAATCCTGTCGAAATCGACTGGGTCAGGGTTAAGATGAGCAGCGAGCTTGAAAAAATCAAATCCTACATAGACAAGGCCTTGAAGGTAAGGCTCAAGGCCCTGAAAAACATGGGCATCATAAGGACAGTCTCCGTCGGTAAAGTGGATATCCTAAAGGCGAGAGGAAGGGTTCAGGGAGAAATTGCACGTTCCGTCAATCCGGATAAGGACCTCTTCCAGGCGATTTCCATATTAAGTGCCGTCATTAACATCCAGCATTCCCAGGAGTTGATTGAAACCCAGGGCGTCCAGACTTTCAACAAGTATGTTTCAAGATTGCGCAAAAAGAAAACCAAAGCGGCAAAGTCATTAATGTGGGATGACAATTTCGGCAGAGCCGTGAAGCTTGCCCGTGATGCTGAAAAGAATGGTTGGGAGCATCCGAAATTAAGGGAAGTAACTAAAATCCTGAAAAAGGAATTGGGCAGTGAAGACGGCCAGACCAAACTTCAGTCCACCAGATTTGCCGAAAACGAGGATGAAAAGTCTTCAAAGATAATAGTTTTCACCCAGTACAGGGACACTCTGGAAATGATTCACCAAAAGCTTGAAAAGGAAGGAATCAAATCCGCAAAATTCTTTGGTCAGGCGTCCAAGGATGGCGAGAAGGGCCTTACTCAAAAGGAACAGAAAGCCATTATCAAAGCGTTTAGGATGGGAGAGTACGATGTGTTATTGTCAACAAGCGTTGCCGAAGAGGGCATTGACATTCCTGCAGTTGATTTGGTGGTTTTATATGAACCTGTTCCGTCTGAAGTCAGGATGATTCAAAGGCGTGGAAGAACTGGCCGTAAAAGGACAGGGCGCGTAAAGGTGCTGCTCACTATGGGCACAAGGGATGAGGCATATTACTGGTCCAGCGTCAATAAGGAGGCTCAAATGAAAAACCAACTCATTGATCCGGATGTGTTGGAGGAATTGAATGCCTCTGCAATCGAGAGGATGGAAAACGAAAAGAGAGTAAAGGTCATTGAAAGGCCAAAACCAGAGCAAACCAAGCCTGTTGTCTATGCGGACTCAAGGGAAGGCAATTCAAAAGTAATCAGACATCTGTCTCAAATGGACATTGACGTTAAAGTTCACTCAATGGCCGTCGGTGATTATCAGGTAAGCGATGAAGTGGTTATTGAAAGAAAGACTGCCAAGGATTTTGTAGATTCAATCATTGACAAAAGGCTGTTCAAGCAGGCCCGTGAATTGTCCGAAGAATTCAAACGTCCGTTGCTCATTCTTGAAGGAGATGACATTTACAATGGAATGATTCATCCGAATGCGGTCAGGGGAACCATCGCTTCCATTGCACTTGACTTTGGCATAAGCATAATCCCAACAAGAAACTCTGAAGACACGGCGGCAATGATTAAAAGAATCGCAGTTCGAGAACAGACTGGTGAAAAACCTCATATTCAAATCAGGACAGACAAAAAGCCTGTAAGCTTATGGGAACAGCAGCTGTTCATTGTCGAATCGCTACCTAATATAGGTCCCGTCAACGCCAAGAATCTGCTCCAGCATTTCGGCTCTGTTTTGAACGTGATCAATGCAT
This sequence comes from uncultured Methanobrevibacter sp., assembly GCF_947169325.1. Lineage (GTDB taxonomy): Archaea > Methanobacteriota > Methanobacteria > Methanobacteriales > Methanobacteriaceae > Methanocatella. The sequence goes on from NZ_CAMVPN010000005.1 coordinate 32,427, forward strand.
CCGAAAGCGAGCTTCAGGAAGTTGAAGGCATAGGTCAAAAGACGGCTAAAAACATTAGAAAAGTAGTTGAATCAGAATATTTGTACTTCCAAAAAGAAATTAAGGAAAGAAAACTTCTTTAATTTAAATTTTAAAATTTTCTTTCATATATTCATAACTTTTTTTGATGGAATCGAAGTCATTTACTTCAATGATATAGATGCCATCGTAATTATTTTTCTCAAAAGTATTGATGATAGTGTTTAATTCAATGGAGCCTTCACCTAATGTAAGGTGTGCATCATCATCACCAAAATTATCATGCGCATGTATGTGTTTAATCGAATCAAAATACATTGCCTCTGGAGGATACTTCGCATGGTTTGCATGGCCGATGTCCAGTGTCATTGCCATGTCAAGTGAAACCAGCAATTCATTTAAGTCTTCTAAATTCTGATAAATCATAGCATCAAAGATTGGCATATTCTCAATTGTGGTAAGCACTCCTGAATCCCTGCTGTATTCTCCAATCTCTTTGATGGATTCGTCTGCAACATTATACACTTTGTCAAGGAAATATTTTTTGGCTAAAAATGAGGCTAGGCCGGGATGGACTACAACTGCCTCGGCATCAATTTTATTTGCCAAATCTATTGAGTCCTTGATTTGTTTGATGGAATTTAATCTGCTTTTGTCCTGCAATGCTGCAATATTGACATCCATAAAAGGAGAATGAATGGAATATTTCAGGTTGTAGCTTTCCAGCACGTCAATGTCAATGTCTTCTGACGGGAACTGATGCACCAGTTCAGCATATTCGATTCCTAAACTTTCAATAAATTCCAGAGTTTCTTCCAAGCTGTATTCTATTCCAGCTAAAGTAGATGCACCTATTTTCATAATATCACTATTTTCTAACTGCTGTAATCTTCAATCCCATTTCAATTGCTTCCAGGATGAAGTCGGATAATTCAATTCCGTTTTTAATCTTCACTTCACCTTTTTTGGAGGTTGTGGCGGTGAGTAGATACTCTCCTTCAATTAGTATGTCGAAGTTCTGCCTTCCGTTTTCCTTTCCAAGTTCTAAAATCATTTGTTTTCTGGTGTGGGTAATGTCAACTTCAATAGGTGTCTTATCAACAGGTTTTTCATCAATGACTTCCACGCCCAGGCTGATTCCGATTTCCTGTTCGATTTCTGCTATTCTCTTGCCGTTCTTTCCGATGATTTTTGGAACGTACTTGTCCGGAATGTAGATGTTTGCTCTCTCCGGTGAGATTACTTCAACGTCCACCTTCGCTTTTTTAGGCAAAAGTCTTTTTATTTTCCTTAAGATCTCATTTTCAGCAATGATGTCTACAGATGACTTGTCCGGACCGTCTTGGGAGGTCCCGTTTACCAGATCCATGTCCATGACGATAGTCTGTTCACCGTATGTGTAGATTTCGTTTTTAAGCTCGCCTGTCTCGAAGTCCCTCACTTCAATGACTGGCCTTGCAAGGTCCGCTTCCTTCATTCCGCTTGGAACCTTTACTGTCATTTTGGTTTCATAAACGCTTGTCACTCTTCCGTTTTCGATATAAATGCTTGTATCGACAATTGAAGGTATCACACCAAGCTCCACCCTTGAGGCAATTCTCTGAATCGCATCTATCGGACGGGTCGCATGGACAACTCCAATCATTCCGACTCCTGCAAGCCTCATGTCTGCAAATATGTTGAAGTCGGTGTTTTTTCTAAGCTCATCATAGATTGTATAATCCGGCCTTACAAGCAACAGGACATCAGCGGTATTTTCCATGCTTCCTTCAAGTGGAGCATACTGGGTTATTTCATCCGGAAGCTGCAAGTCCCTTGGTGATTCCATGGTCTTCACGACCTTATTCAATTTTGATGAATAGTATTTGGCTATAGCTTGCACAAATGTGGATTTGCCTGCTCCAGGAGATCCTGAAATCAGTATTCCTTCAGCACTTGTGCGGATTCTATTCAACAATTTCTCTGATAAGTGATATTCGTCCAAATCGATATTTGCCACCGGGCGAACAACGGTAATTTCCAAACCCTCTGCAAATGGAGGATATGCTATAGAAATTCTGTATTCTCTTGACTGCACTACAAAGGAGCCTTCCTTGTCTGATTCAAGATATGTTTTTGAATCGGTATGGGCCTTTTCAAGAATCTCATCAACAATTTCCTTAAGTTCTGAGTAGGAATAAGGTTTGTCTGAAAGCTTTACAAAGTCAATGTGGCCGGGAGTTCCTTTTTTAGCCATCGCAACCACATTCTCCTTGAAATGAACTGACATTGTTGTTTCGTCAAAGAATTTTTCTATAGAAAGAGCTTTATGGATGTATTTTTGTTCAAAATAGTAAACCGGAATTCCCTGAGCCTTTGCAACTTCCGCCTGCACTTTATCATTTGTCAGCAATGTTCCAAACTCTGATCTTGCAAGGTCTCTGATGATGGCGTCTATTTCTCCACTTTTTGCATATTTGATGTCGTAATTGGTCGGACGTTTGCCTTTGAAAGTGACTGCAAGCTCTCCGTCATCCTGCATCTCCTGCAGTTTCTGAAGCTCTGCCAGTCCTTTGGCACCTTCTGACCTTTTTGCATTTGCCTGATGTTCGAGTTCACAGACTACCGCTTCCGGCACGATGATTTCGGGATAGTCAAAATCCCCGTTTTCAATCAGTTCGCTTACAGCGCCGATTATCACTGCACTTGTATCTGGGATAATGCATTTCATTTGTACACATCTTCTGGGTTCACGATTCTTGGAAGCACAATCTCCAAGTCATCATCTTTTAAATCTTCAATGTCCACTTCATTGTCGGTGTTGACTTTTCTAAAGAAGCAGGAAAGGTATCCTTCATGGCATGCGGCACCGGTCTGCTTTATTTTCAGCACAACAGCATCCATGTCGCAGTCGACTAGGATTTCCTTGACTTCCTGGAAATGTCCTGATGATTCGCCTTTCAGCCATAGCTGGTTTCTTGAAGTGCTCCAGTAGTGTGCTTTTCCTGTTTCGATTGTTTTTTGAAGCGCTTCCCTGTTCATGTTTGCAAGCATCAGGATTTGGTTGGTGTCGGCATCCTGGGCAACCGCAGTGATTACCTTAACGCCGTTTATTTCATGTCTAAAGTTGATTTCCATAATCATTCCTCTTTTAAGTAATTGATAATGTTGTCAATGTCAATCAGTTCCTGGTTTCCGCTAACCATGTCCTTAATGGTAATCTTGTTTTCCTTGAGGTCGTTTTCACCGATGATTGCCATTTTAGGAACTTTGATTTTGTCAGCATAGTTCATGAGCTTTTTGAATTTCTTTCCGTTGAGGTCAACATCCGCCTTGATGTCGTTTTTTCTTAAAAGCTGTGTAATCTCATATGCTTTTCCCCTTACGCTTTCTGAAATCGGTGCAACGTAAATGTCCAGGTGAGATGGCAATTCTTCAGCATCGCTCAGCTCTTCAATTGCGTTCATCAGTCTGTCGAAACCGAGTGCAAAACCTGTTGATTCGACTTCCTGGCCTCCGAAGAGTTTCACAAGGTTGTATGAGCCTCCGCCGCAGATCTGCTTTTGGGCACCGAGCTCTGGGACATATATTTCAAATACGATTCCGGTGTAATAGTCAAGGCCTCTTGCAACACCGAGATTTAATGTGTAATTGTTAACATCAAATGACTCTAAAAGTTCAATCAGTTGTTTGAACTCTTCCAATGCTTCTTTTGGCTCATCGTAAGGTGCAAGCAATTCTTCAACATCGCTCAATATTGACTTGTCTCCGACCATGTCAATCAGTTTTAACAGGATTTGGTTCAATTCGTCATTGTCGATGACAGGTTCGTCTCCGCTTAGTGATTCGATTAGCAGGTCCTTGTCTCCCTTGTCAATAACGACCATGATTTCCCTTTGGGTTTCGGCAGTGATTTCAAAGTGCTTGAACAGTCCCCTTATTATTCCGAGGTGGTTGAGATTAACGTCAGCGGTTGTGATTCCCAATGCATTGATTGCATCGGTACAAAGCGCAATGACTTCAGCCTCGCCTTGAGGGGAGTTTGCGCCAATCAATTCGCAGCCGAATTGCCAGAATTGTCTGAACCTTCCCTTTTGAGGTCTTTCATATCTGAAACAGCTTCCGTAGTAATATAGTTTGATAGGTTTTGCGGAAGTCTTTTCGAGTTCGTTCAGGTATAATCTTGCAACCGGTGCTGTGATTTCCGGTCTTAAGGTTAACTCTCTGTCTGATTTGTCCTTGAAATTGTATAACTGGTTTACAATTTCCTCTCCGGATTTTGTTGTAAATAATTTTAATTCTTCAAATAAAGGTGTTTTAACCTCTTGATAACCGTAATTTTCAAATACATTTCTTAAGGTACTTTCTGCTTTTTTTCTCTGTCTCATTTCATCAAATAAGAAATCCCTAGTACCTCTTGGTCTTGTAAATTCCATTTTTGCTCTCCTATGATTAAATTTATTATAATATAATTATGTTTTTTAGGTGTTATATAATCTTTTATTCACTATTACTTTTCAAATGCTCTCGGGTAAATTGTTAGTAATTTAAAGTATAATTGTGATATAAGTTTTAGAAATGTGTTTTTACACATTAGCACAATGGTGTTTTTGCACTTTTGTGTAGTGTATATGCTTTTAATAGAGTGGAAATACATTATCTAAATTAAATAAACTCTTGGAGGATTATTATGGTAAAATTTAAGTTAGTGGATACCTTGTTGTATCAGAGTGAGGAAGGTGCTGTTGAAGGAAAATTTATTATTGGAGACGAAACCCTATGGGCAAGTCGAAAAGTTGTTGCCGAGATTTTTGCAACAACTGGACCAAATATTTCAATGCATTTTGATAATATAGTTCTAGAAGGCGAACTTGAAGAAAAAGAAGTAAGCATAACTTCCAAAGAGCTATTTAAAGATGATTTGGAGTTTAGTAAGAAATTCTTATAAAACTCTAAAAAAGGAGGTAGGCCTCAAATATGGTATAATCTTGATGCAATCATCTCAATAGGCTACAGAATCAATTCAAAAGAGGTAATAAACTTTTGTAAATGTTTTAGAGAAATTCTAAAGCAATATGTGCGAAAGGGTTTTTTCATCAAAAAAGAACTTTTCAAATCAGATTACAACAAATTTGATGAGGAAACTAAAAAGTTTTTAGTATAACCTTTAATCAATCTATAATTATATGAATATTAAAGGCAGTACAAATATTGTAGGTTTGATAGGCCATCCTGTTGAACATAGCTTTTCGCCGCCAATGCACAATGCCGCATTTCAAAGTCTGGAAATGGATTATGCTTATGTTGCTTTTGATGTCGAGCCCCAAAATGTAGGCGAGGCTATAAAAGGAGCGGAATCATTAAACATTAAAGGATTCAATGTCACGATTCCCCATAAGATTGAAGTGATGCAGTATTTGGATGAACTTGATGAAGTTGCCGAGCTGATTGGTGCTGTAAATACTATTGATTTTAAAGACTTGAAAGGGTATAACACTGATGGAATCGGTGCAGTAAGGGCTATTGAAGAGGTCACATCAATCAAAAACAAGGATGTTGTTGTTGCTGGTGCCGGCGGAGCTTCAAGGGCAATATCATTTTACCTTGCAAAATTCGGTGCAAGTTCAATAACAATACTGAATAGAAACGTTGATAAGGCCCAAAGTCTTGCAGAGGATGTTTTGGCATCGGATTTGATAGGTGATGTTGAATCAGGTTCCATATCAGAAATTACTAATCATTTGGCCGATGCGGATATTCTGGTCGATACGACACCGGTTGGAATGGATCCCCACATTAACGATGGGCCAATCGCCACAGCAGATGATATGCATGAGGATTTGGTTGTCTTTGATGCTGTTTACAATCCGAATGAGACAGTGTTAATTAAAGAGGCCATCAAGGCAGGCGCAAAGCCGGTTTATGGAATTAAAATGCTGCTTTATCAGGGAGCGGAAAGCTTTAAGATATGGACAGGCAGGGATGCTCCAATTGATGTAATGCAGGATGCACTCAACGATTATTTGGGAAGATAATATGGATTTGATTTTTGACATTTCAAGTTTGACGGATGAAAAAGAGGATTTCACCTCCTCAAAAAAGGATGTCCTGAAGTTTCTTAAGATAATTGGCGTTGACACACGTTTTATTTCATACACTCCTGAAAAAATCTACATCAACAATTTGAGATTTTCAAAGTTTTCAAGGACACGCGAGGCGACCTTCAACAAGCAATATCCCGACATAGAAGTCGTGAGAAATTCTCTGTTTCAAAAGATATGCTCAAAGTCAGCCAAGAATCTGACTTTGGAAATCCAACCGAACTCCACAATATTGATGCCTGAGGATAATTACATGATTGAACTGTTGATGGAGCCTTATACTCGCAAATACGGTGTTAAACTGGTTTATGAAGGCGATTACGATTTGGCAGCAAATCCTGTTATTTTGGATGATGAAGTTAACAATATTTTTTCAAGCATCTTTGCTGGTGAAGGGATAGATTTCAGAGATAAAACCAACGAGACCTATCCATTGGTTAATGTGCCTTTGGAATGGATCAATTCATTTTTAAAAATGGATGGTCGGGATGCAATTGAAAGTGTCAATGACGATGAATTGGCCATTTCATTTTCCGAATTCCTGGAGGATGTCGCTCCCCAGTATAAGGAGAATGTTGTCAGCGCAGCCAATTTCATTGAAAAAAAATTAAAAACTGAATAGCGAAACTTGCTTATCAGTTTTCTTTTTAGGTTTTTCTTCTTCATCAGGTTCTGCTGTGTCTTTTTCTTCTATGCTTTCCTCAACAGCAGGCTCTTCAGCTTCAATGCCAGGAATTTCAAATGGAAGTTCGTCTTCAACTTTTTCTTCTTTAACTTCTTCCGGAATGACATTCATCATCTGATTTTGAAGTTCCTCATTTCTCCTGTCACGTTCCTCAACTATCATTTGAGCCTTTTGCTTTTCCATCTTGTTTATGACCTTTTTAGGAATCTTTTTGGATCTGAATCGTTTGATGTGGTGTTCCTCAAAACCCAGATAGTCAGATATTTCCCAGGCAAGCTCGTCATTCTTAAACATTATTTCCATGTATGGAAACATTGAAATGGCAACAGTTTTTGATATGTGCATCTTATCAGACATTATCTGGGCTATTTCATCTCTTAAGTTTCTTTTTCCTCTGTTGCGGCCCAGTAATGTGAATGTTGATGGAGTTTGTATTTTTGTGAATTTTTTGTAGGTCTCATGTTTTGATGAGCTCACTCCAATTCCCATAAAGTCACTTGCATATTTCCAGTAACCGTAATTTCTGCTACTTCTGGCCCTTCCAAAGTATAGGTCGGCTTTAGCTATATTTTCATATGCTTTTTTGATTTCATCCTTTTTGGTGTATTCCCTTGGAATGTTTTCAGCAATGTATTCCATTACTAAAGTAGGGTCCTCGTCAACTCTCAGGGCTTCCCGTACGTGCTGAGGATTTTTGCTTTTTAAAACACCGGTTATAGCATTGAAAATGTCTGACCTGTCATCTTTTATTCTTAAATCCTCTACCTGTTTTGGTTCAAGCACGACATCCTTATCGGCTAATGCCTGAAGGGTGTTGATTGCAGACCTCATGTCTCCATTGGATTTTTTGGCAATCAGATCCAGTGCCTTAGGATTTGCTTTGATTTCTTCTTTTTCGGCAATTTCCTTAAGTGCTTTTCTGATACTTGGGCTTCTTACTTTGGCCATTTTGATAACGGTACACTTCGGTTTGAGTGATTGCAGGCGTTTTGAGTAAAAGTCATTCGCCATTAGAATAATGGGATGCTTGGAATTTTTAATAATCTCACCAATGGCTCTTACTCCTCCACGGTCATTGGTTCCGTGGATTCCGTCCACTTCGTCCATTATAATAAGTTTGTATTCATCCCCAAACAGTGATCTTGTGGAGGATGATTCGCCTATTGTGCTTTTTATGATGTCCTGGGAACGCTTGTCACTTGCATTGAGCTCGATGTATTCTGAAAATTCCTTTGCAATGACGAGGGCAAGTGTGGTTTTGCCGATGCCCGGAGGCCCAACCAAAAGTAAAGGCTTCTGAGGATTGCCGTTTTTCCAGTTTCCAACCCAATCCAGGATTATTTTCTTCTCTTTATTGTTGCCGACCACTTCATCCAAGGTCTGCGGTCGGTATTTGTCAGTCCATAACATTTCCATACCTTAAATGAATTTGGTTAGAAGAGCTTCAAGTTGGATTCCAGGGTTTGCTCCTTCCCTTATTCTAAAGTCACAATCTGCAATGGCAGTAATCAAATCAATATAAAAGTCAGGTTCCATTTTGCCTTCAACAACTCTTTTGGAAACTTCCTGATAAATTTGGGCAACCATATCCTCTCCGCTTGTACCCTGCAAAACCATTGTTTCTCTTAAAACGGTTCTTGCACCTAAAAAGTCTCCCTTGAGTGCTTTGTTAATCATGTTTCCGATTTCCTGAGGTTTTGCTTTGGACACCACTTCATAAACTGAGTCTTCAGTAATGGCCTCTCCTTCCGAAGCCGCAGCCTGCAGGACATTCACGGCTTTTCTCATGTCTCCTTCAGCAAAGTATACTATGGTTTCAAGGCCTTTGTCATCAGCTTCAAATCCTTCAGATTCGCATATGAACTTCAGCCTTTCGATTATTTCCTCTCCTTTGATTGGAGCGAATCTGAATATTGCGCATCTTGATTGGATAGGGTCGATAATTTTTGATGAATAATTACATGAAAGTATAAATGAAGCGGTTTTTGTATACATTTCCATTTCACGTCTAAGGGCATGCTGAGCATCCTTGGTCATGTTGTCCACTTCATCCAGAAAGAGTATTCTGAATGGAGCGCCGATAGGTTTAAGTCTACAGAAGTTTTTAATCTCGTTTCTCACTGTGTCGATTCCTCTTGCATCTGATGCATTCAGCTCCAGGAAGTTCTGCTTCCAGTATTCTCCAAGAATTGATTTTGCAAGTGCGAGGGCGGTTGTTGTCTTTCCAACCCCTGCAGGTCCTGTAAACATCAGGTTAGGCATGCTGCCTTCGCCTACATATTTTTCAAGTCTGGTAATGATTTGCTTTTGTCCAACGATGTCTTCTAGTTTTTGTGGTCTATATTTTTCTACCCATGGTCCGCTCATTTAATCACCATTTCTTTATAGTAACATTTATGTATTATGTTGTTAAATTATTTTTTGCTTATACTTTTTTAATGTATGAAATCCAATAGATATATAATTAAAGGGAGCATTTGAAAAGTAATGTTTACAAAAGATTAAGGTGTTAAAAATGAGAGGTAGTTGGAAACTTAGACTGAGAATGTTCATCACTTATTTCCTGATGTTTACAATCGTGTATTTCCTGGTAATGCTTGTAGGATGGTATTTGGGAATTACCCGTTGGACATTGTATGCAGCTGTGAGCTTGATAATTGTATTTTTACAGTATTGGTTTGGACCATCTTTGGTAAAGCGTTCAATGAACGTAAGGCCATTGTCCGAAGCGGAAGCCCCTCACATTCACAAAATGGTTGAGGAGCTTGCAATCGAAGCGGGAGTTCCTAAACCTGAAGTGGGATTATCAGAAATTAACATTCCAAATGCATTCGCCTATGGCAGAACTAGTAAAAGCGGCCATATTGCAATCACCCGCCCTATATTGGGCTTGCTTGACTATGATGAACTGAGAGCTGTTTTGGGTCATGAAATGGGTCATATCAAACACAACGACATGGCTTTGACTGCCGCCGTTAGCGTAATTCCTATGATCTGTTATTACATTGCATTGTCCTTTGTGTTTTCAGGAGACTCCAGAAACGGAGCGGGAATCATCATTGGAATAGTTGGATATCTTTTTTATCTAATCGGACAGCTGCTGGTATTGTTCATCTCAAGAACCCGTGAATACTATGCAGATGAAGCAAGTGTCGAGTATGGAAACCGTCCGGCCGCTTTGGTCTCAGCACTGTACAAACTGTCTTACGGAGCTGCAAGATGCAGCAAGGAAACAATTGATGAAGTCAACACCAACAGGGCATTCTTTGTAAACGACGTTAACAATGCAAAGCATGATGTAAATGACTTCCAGCAAATAGACTTTGACGGCGACGGCAAAATCTCAGACGATGAATTGAGAAGACTTGCGAATTCAGAAGTCAAGATTTCAAGGAAAAACGGAATCATGGAATTGCTGTCCACTCACCCGGATTCCTTAAAAAGAGTAAAAAGATTAGCGGAACTTGAAAATTAGGTGTAAAAATGAAATTAATTTTAGATGAGCGTGGTAAAAAATATATTTTGAAGGCAGGAGAGCAATTTGAAAGTGATTTGGGTATTCTTTCATCCGAGGATTTGGATGATGCAGAAATTGGAGATGAAATTAAAAGTCATCTCGGCCACTCATTTAAAATTATAAAGCCTAACATTAACGATTTCATCGACGTGATGGAAAGGCGATGTTCAATACTTCTCAAAAAGGATATAGGTTACGTGCTGGCCCACACCGGATTGGGTGCAGGTGCTCGTGTAGTCGATGCTGGAACCGGTGCGGGAGCCATAGCGCTTAACTTCGGAAATGTAGTGGGGCCTGCAGGCCATGTCTACACATATGAAATCCGCAATGACTTTGCAGAAATAGCACAAAGAAACATTGACAATTTCGGAATCGAAAACATTACTGTCAAGAACAAGAACATCAAGGATGGAATCGATGAAGACAATCTGGATTTGGTCTTTCTGGACTTGCCGAAGCCATTTGAAATATTCGAGGACGTTTGGGATTCCCTCAATGTCGGAGGATGGCTTGCGGTTTATGCGCCATATATCGATCAGGCAAAACTGTCATATAGGATTGCTAAAAAGGTCGGATTCTATGACATTGACATAAGCGAGATTTTGCAAAGGGGCCTTGAGGTTCGCCAAAACGGAGTAAGACCTAAAACACGAATGGTTGGCCATAGCGGATATCTGCTCTTTGCAAGAAAATTATGATGCTTTTTTTTAAACCATTCATTTCATTTATTTTTTTACGTTAATGTAAAATAATCTTTTCATCAGATATTGAATATTGGGCATGGGAATTGTGTACAAGGTTTGCACTGATAAGAAAAAGAAAATTTCTAGTTAAAATAAACTATTTAATTATATAGAAACATAAATTATAATATAAATTATTTTGGAGAAAACTTATGGGTAAAACTAGGATTGAATGGATTGATTTGGTACGGGCAATAGCTATTCTGACTGTCCTATACATTCATGCGACAGATGGAATATTTATAATATCCTCGGATGCGATAACCAACTATACTATTTATTCAAGGATTTTCAACTTCGCATCCCTTTTTATTGGCCGTATTGGGGTTCCGTTCTTTTTAATGATTACCGGTTATCTGTTACTTGACAGGGCTTATGACGATGAGAGGACCCAGAAGTTTTGGCAGAAAAATTGTAAGGGTCTGATTATTGTAACTGTGCTTTGGGCAATAATCTATGTTATCAGCCTGCAGTTTTTAACCGTTGGCAGCAGCCAGGTTAACTTTTCAGAGGCTGGAACATTGTTCTTTTCTCACATGTGGTATATGCCGATGATTATTGGAATGTATCTTTCAATGCCGTTTGTTGCAAGTGCCCTGAAACACTTTGAAGTAAGCACAATCTACCAGGCAACCATTGTATTTACGCTTTTGGCGTTCCTGCTTCCCTTCGTCACATTAATTTGTGCAATGCATGGAATTTCAGGGGTGGCCATTCAATATTGTCTTGGTTTCAGTGGTGGAATCTATGGAATTTATATCATTTTGGGATATCTTGTCAAAAAAGGTCAATTTAAAAATATTGAAAGCTACAAGTTATGGATACTCGCCATAATTTCATTTTTAATCTGTGTCGGATTCCAGTATTATGCTTTCATTATTAACTATGATTTCTTCCTGTGGTATGAGTTCCCGTTCATTTTGCTTGGATCATTTGCACTCTTTGAGCTATGTTCAAGATGCGGCAGCGTAAGGTTTTACAGTGGAGTTAAGGTGTTGTCAAAATACTCATTTGCGGTGTTTTTAATACATAACCTGTTCAGATTGCCATTGCTTCCACTTGTTGTAGTTCTACCATATTCAGAACCGGTCAAAGCGATAATCTTATGGGTCTTATTGGTGATATTCAGTTTCACAGCGGCTGCAATTATCTATAGGATTCCAAGATTCGGTAAGTATATTTTGTACATGAGATAATCATTCAATTATCTCTTTTTTTATTTCTTTAAATGCTTCTTTTGCCTCAGGAATTGGGAATAATGGATATATGTGGAATTGTCCTCCACCTGAGATTAATCTGACATTAACGTTGCTCTTTTTGAGTTTATCACAGTATTCTACAATGTCCTTATAGAAGATTTCATTGGTTCCGGCAAAAATCAGTGTTTTTGAAAGTCCCGCATTGTCCCCATAAGTCGGGCTTACCCTGTAGTCTTTGGTATCCAGGTCTCCGGCCCAAAACTTTCCGATTTGCCTAAGTCCAACCTCTCCCAGGATAGGGTCATTTTCACTGTCGTATGGAGTATTGCTCATGGAAATGTCAACCCATGGTGAAAATGCGATAATGTGTTTAGGTTGGGGTAAATCAATAGTTTTCAGATATTGTGCAAAGGATAATACGAATCCTCCGCCTGCAGAGTCGCCCATCAGTGTAATGTTTTTGTTGGTTTGAAGCAGGTCTAGGTACAGTTGCGTAACGCCCTCAAAAGTTTCATGCCATTTATGCAAAGGAGCGAGTCCGTAAACGGGTGAAAGTACAAATGCATTCAATTTTCGTGATAGCTTCAGGCAATATAAATGATGCTGATAATTAATTTCATTTACGTAAGCTCCGCCATGTAGGTATAGTATTATGTTTTTTGATTTTTCTTCATTTCCATATGTGAAAACCTGCATTCCATTAATCTCTCTGCTTTTGAAAATGCTTTTGACTTCTTTTGTTGGCTCTTTTGATTTTTTATCTAAAAATTCACTTACTGCCTCTTGCGAGTCCATATACTTTGGTTTTGTGAATTTCAAAATCAGTTCTGCCATTCTTGAAATGAATGATGGATTGGTCATGAAAATCTAATTATATTAAAAAGAAAAAATTGTAGATGATAATCATCTACTCAATTATTTTTTACGTGAAAATGGAACAAACGCAGCTGCAAATGCCACAATGACTAAAACGATGACAGGAATACCTGTATTTCTTAGTTGTGTTTTTGTGGCCTGTTTAGGTTTTTTATCAGTTTTTTTGATAACCTTTTTCTCTACTTTCTTAACGACTTCTGTTTTTTCTTTGTTTGGTGAAGTTGTTATTGGACTGTCATCACCTGTAGTTTCCGTTTCGTTTTCATCAGTAGTGTTTGTGTCTGTTTCACCCTCTTCGGTTTCATTTTCTTCTGTAGTGTTGTTTTCGTCAGTACCTAACGCTTCATTTGAGTCGCTGTCATTCTGGGCGTTATTGTCATCAGCCTGTAAATTCTCATCATTTGCGCTTCCCAATGCATCCTCTTTAAGAGTGTTTGTAATTACAAATCCGCTTGAAGCACTTCCGCTTGTTGAAATGGAATAATCTGAAAGGCTTTCGACCTGTTTTACGGAATAACTTCCGTCTTCGCCAACGGTAAATTTCGCTGACCATGAGTTGTCGGCACTTAATTTTTTACTGTCAACAACCTTTCCATCTTTAATCAGGTTTACAGTTATGGATGCTGGTCTGTCAGTTTGACTGTCGCCATTCCAGTTGATTTTAACTGAAATTGTTTTTGAGGAGTCGGTTCCGTCATCTGATGCATCCGCAGCAGAAATGAAACTGACGCTTGCGACTAAAAAGACCGCAACCAACAGCACTGTGAACAATTTCCTATTCATTTTTAAAATCCTCCTTTTGATGTTCAAATTAGTTTAATGGTATTTTTTGATAAATAAAAGGGTTGGAATAATTAGATTATTCCATAAATATTGCCGGCTTATAAGGCATTGCATTTCTGGCCTTGTTTTGTGGGTCATAGGAATCGTCGATGTGTATGATGACCTCTTCTCCAGCTTCTTCGGTAATGTAGTCCAATGCATCATTGAGGATTTCAGCTTCATTGATCTTACCGATGTATTTGGTTTTGGTCATTTCCTTACCGATTTTTTTAGCCACCATTGCGATTTCCTTTTTGTCATCGTAAATGTTGGCTCCAATGGCTCTTCCCATAATCTGGCCGATATCAGGTTTTCCAACTTCATCAGCTATTTTGTACAATTCCCATTTCCAGTCAGGAGCAAGGTAAACGTGCACTTTGGAAATGTCTCCTTTCACCATCTTTTTGATTTGTGCGATGTCTTTTATGATATTTTGCACAAACTCTTCGGATTTTTCTATTTCCACACTCACTGATGATTCGTCATATTCAGGCCATGCGGCTTCGCTTACAAAGCCTTCACCACCGTATGTACTCCATAGCTCTTCTGAAGTGTGTGGAGTAAACGGCGCTAAAAGCCTGATCCATGCTTCAAGGACAGTTGATAAAACATAGATGATTGCAGGGTCCTGTGAGTCAATTAAATGTTTTACTCTGTACATATAGTGATCCACATCTTTTTTAAGCAGGAACAATGATTCCTGAAGGGCCTGTCTTGTTTGGAAGACTTCCAATGCTTCAGTTGACCTTTTGATATGCTGGTTGAGTTGACTTATCATCCACAAATCGATGGTACGGGTCAGTTCAACCTTTTCGATATTGCTTAAATCCAAATCGGAGCCTTTCATCTCTTCGATTTTGGCTGCAAATTCTCTGAACCATCCAAGTCTTCTTTTAGTTCCGAGAACTTCCTTTTCTCTCCAGTCAAAGTCTTGCCATGGTTCGGCTGAAGCCATAAGGAAAAGCCTTACCACATCAGCGGTATAGTCTCTGATTGCATCTTTTAAAAGAATCACATTTCCTTTTGAGGATGACATTTTGTTTCCTTCCAAAAGACCCATTCCAAACACTACGGTTCCTTTAGGCCATTTTTCTTCAGGATAGATTGCACTGTGGGCAAACATCAAAAAGCTTAAGTGGTTACCTACCAGGTCCTTTGCGGAGAGTCTCCAGTCAAGAGGATACCAGTAGTTGAATTCGTTTTGGATTTCAGCCACCTTGTCGGCAGGAACGGTGAGCTCACCTGAGTCCTTGTCAAGCAAGACCTTATCGAAGAATGCAGGGGTCAAGTCGTCAGGGTTCATGTCCCTTAAGTATTTGGCGATTGCATAGTATGACATGTAGATTGTTGAGTCTGTCAATGGCTCGATTAACCATTGATTGTCCCAAGGAAGTCTTGTTCCAAGACCCACTTTCCTGGAGCATGCCCAATCGTCAAGCCAGTTGATGTAATATTCAAAGTTGCTTTTAAGTTCTTTTGGAATGATTGTTTCGCCTTCAAGGACTTTCAAGGTCTTTTCGGTCCATTCTTCGTTTCCGTATTTCATGAACCATTGGTTGTCCATAATCTTGACGACACAGTTGTTTCCGCATCTGCACACTACGGGCCTTTCGGCAAAGTCATACATGATTGTTGCCATGTTGTCGTTGATCAATTTCTCTTTCAGTTCTTCACGTGCAAAGCGGACTTTCATTCCGCCAAAGCCAGGAATTGATTCTATGATGGTTCCTTTACTGTGCTGTGCTTTGTACAGTTCATTTGTAGCTTCATGCAATTTTTCATCGTTCTGGTCGGTAATTCCGAGTCTTTCAATGATGTCTGCAGCAGGGATTTCCCCATAGCCCTTGAGGGTACATACAGGAATAGGGACCACATTTTCGATAATTCCTTCAAGATTGTATTTTGCTATCAGTTCATCGTTGTTTTTCAGGTCTTGAAGTGCAATGTAGTCGGCAGGTGCATCTGCAGGTTCTGAGAATACCACACCACTACCGTATGATGCGCTTACAAAGCTTGCTGGGAAAATTGGCAATTCATCGCCAGTAAACGGATTTGTAGCCATTTTTCCAATCAAATCGTTAGGGTCGATTTCGGATATAATTTTCAAGTCTTTAATTTGGTGCTGTAAATTGTAGTGAGCTTCTTTTGTGATGACCCAATTTTCGCCTTCGGCATCAACCAGGACATACTCAACATCAGGATTCAGCCAGATGTTGGTTGCGCCAACGATTGTTTCAGGCCTTAAAGTTGCGGTTACAAGGATTTTGTCACCGATCGGGAATTTCAACAGGGTCAATTCGTTGACTCCAACCCCTTCACCTTCAAGCAGGTCGTGGTCTCCAACAGGATTGTCACAGTTTGGACAGTATTTTACAGGGTGTTCTCCTTTTGCAACCAGGCCTTTGTCGTGAAGGGTTGTAATCTGCCATTCTATGAACTTTTTATATGTAGGGTCGATTGTTCTGAATTCCCTTCTCCAGTCGATTGAATAACCCATTTCTTCCATTACTTCGTGATATTCTGTTGAGAAGTATTTCACGATAAATTCCGGGTCTTCAAGTTGAGGCAGGGTTTCTTTTGGAACTCCATGAACCCTTTCGTATAAATCAAGTGTCCATGGGTCTTTTCTTTTGATTCTGTCGGCTATTCCAATAACGGGAGCACCGGTTACGTGCCATGCCATTGGGAACAGTACGTTGTAGCCTTCCATTCTTTTAAATCTTGCATATACATCAGGCACGGTGTATGTACGTCCGTGACCGATATGCATTGCACCACTAGGGTATGGGAACGCTACTGTAATGAACAGTTTTTCCCTTTCATCCGGGTTTGATTCAAAAAGTTTTGCATCAGCCCACTTTTTTTGCCATTTTTTCTCTATATTTTCACTCACCAAATCACCATTATAATATAGTTTTTAAAGGAATTTCAGGAACTTTGCTTTTGTGTTCGCTCCTGATGACTTTTGTAATAATCATATCAACATCATCTACTGAAATATTTAGCTTGTCTGCTATTTCAGTGTTTTTCATGTCTTTATCGGCATAGAGATAAAGAATTTGATCAAGCAAATCATAGCCCATTCCTATTTCAGCCTCGTCGGTCTGGCCTTTCCATAATCCTGCACGGGGAGGTTTTGTAACAATTTCCTCAGGAAGGCCCATATATTCGCCTAGCTTGAAAACTTCGCTTTTGTACAAATCTCCGATAGGCTCCATATCGCATGCGCCATCTCCATGCTTTGTGAAATAGCCAATCAGGATTTCACTTTTATTTCCGGTTCCGCTGACCAGGTAATTTTTATGATTTGCAAAATAATAAATGATTGACATTCTGATTCTGGCCTTGAGGTTTCCAATGGCCAAATCGTTTTCTTCAAGTTGTGTCTTTAATAAAAATTCATTTAAAATGCCGTCGATTGCTATTTGCCTGTAATCGATTCCAAGCTTTTTCGCTATTTCGGCTCCATGAACTGTATCTTCAGCTGGTGTTGTACTGGATGGCAGGACAATTCCAAACACGTTTTCGCTGCCAACGGCTTCACATGCAAGATAAGCTGTCAATGTGGAATCGATTCCACCGCTTAATCCGACAACGATTCCGTTGGTTTTGGATTCGCTGACTTTGGATTTTATAAAATCAACAATATCCGTTTTTGTCTTTTCTAGGTCTATGTCTGGTATTTCACTAATATTTTCACCAACCTTCAAATCATTTATACATAAACTAATATGTCATTATTAATTTATATATTAATTGATGATGAATGTAGAACTTATTTGCGAAAAATCATTTTCCGATGTTGATAATGAAATTCTTAACAGATTCATTGAGTTTCAAAAAGCCCTGATTGACAAAGATAAGGAAAAGCTTAATGATATAATCCTTGATGATTACCAATTGGTCCACATGTCCGGAAAAACCCAATCCAAAGAGGAATTCATTGGTGAAGTGATGGATGGGACATTGAACTACTACAGGTCTGAAATTGAAGATCCGACAATCCTTTGGGATGATGATGAGAATGCATCTTTGATAGCGGATGTCACATTAACGGCCAAGGTTTATGGAATAAAGGGGAAATGGACATTGAATACCGTTGCAAGCTTTGTAAAAATTGATGATGAATGGTATTTTGGAAAATGGGATAACTGATTTTCAATCTTCTATCGAGTTGTAATTTTCACGGCACTGCAATGAAAGAAAAATTGCAATCCTGGTAAAATAACTAACTTTATATACTAAGAAAAATTAAAATAACATTTAGTTACTAAAAGTAATTTTAATTAATGGAGGTAATCTATTGGCATTTAAAGATTATTTTAAATTTAATAAAGATAAAACAACTTTCATTTTTGTAGGCGGAAAAGGAGGTGTTGGTAAAACTTCAATATCCTCTGCAACTGCTTTATGGTTGGCTGAACAAGGTAAAAAGACTTTAATTGTATCAACTGACCCTGCACATTCATTGTCCGATTCACTTGAAGTTCCAATCGGCAACTATCCTCGTGAAATCAAGACAAACCTGTTTGCTGTTGAAATCGATCCTGAAGTTGCAATGGCTCAAAAGCAGGCACAGCTTGAAGCTGAAAAGGCAGCTAATCCCGATACTGACGGTGGGCTTTTAGGAATGGATTTCCTCTCCGACCAGCTGGATATGGCATCCTCTTCACCGGGAGCTGACGAAGCGGCAGCATTTGAAATGTTCATGGCTGTAATGAATTCCGATGAATATGATGTTGTAGTGTTTGATACAGCACCGACAGGCCACACATTAAGATTATTGTCCTTCCCTGAAATCATGGATTCCTGGGTAGGTAAAATGATGATGCTTAAGGCAAAACTGGGCTCTGCAACAAATGCACTTAAAAAAATCATGCCGTTCATGGATGCAGTTGACAATCCTCAGACTTCTGAAGATTTGAAAAGAACCAAAGAGCAAATCGACAAGGCAAAAGAAGTATTGTCCGATTCCGACAGAACCACATTCAAGATGGTCGTAATCCCTGAGGAAATGTCCATTTACGAATCAGAAAGGGCTCTTGAAGCTTTGAGCAAACATGACATTACCGTTGACAGCGTCATTGTCAATCAGGTGATGCCTGACATTTGTGATTGCGATTTCTGCCATTCAAGACACAAGCTGCAGCAAAAACGTTTGGCATTAATCGACCAGAAGTTCCCTGACCAGCACATTGCTGAAGTTCCTCTGTTCAAGGACGAGGTCAAAGGTCAGGAAAAATTGTTGAAATTGGCTCACATCCTGTATGACGATGAAGACAACGATGAAGTTGTCCAGCAAGCCATACAACTTTAAAAAAATAAAAAATAAGTTAAAATAAATTAATTATTTTAACTTCTATCCTTTTTTTTCTTCAAAAAACCATCCTAAAAACATTGTTATTGCAAACAATGCCAATATCAGCAGGCTATCTGAAGTCGATCCCTTGTTGGTGAAGTCCATGAAAACGGAATTCACGAAATAGATTATAAAAAGGATTATTCCAGCTACACAAAATAGGATTGACAATATCCTGTTTTCATATTTTGTCCTGTATCTTGCTAAAAGATTCATTAACAGGTATATTATAGCCAAAGCCAGTAAAAACAGGAATACAAATGAATATTCCGGCATTTGGGATGCGCATATCAGCAATATCACAATTGCAATTCCTGTAAATATCAATTCTGTTTTGTTCATCAGATCGCCTTTTGATTTATTTTGTCAGGTATTTGACAGCATTCACAAATATGATGATGCCCATAATTGTTGTAACCACGCCATTGAACGGCATGTTTAAGCTTACCAAAATGATTTCATATATGAGACATATGATGAATATTATGTCCAATATCTGCATTATTCTTGATTGTTTTTTAAAGTAGTCTATGATTTTCATTTGATTGCACTCCAACTCTTGTCCCAGTATTTTGTTGGAACATTAAATGGGCTCCAGGTCTCGTCGCTGAAATACTTGTAAGTTTCGGTTTTTGTCAGGTTTCTTGTTTTCCCATCACTAATATATTTTGCATTATCCCTATTTAAAGTAAGGTCACTTTTGATTTCAACTTCAATGAAATCGTATCCGCCCTTGCTGTTTGGAATGTTGTATACCTTCTTGTTCTGCTGATATCCCGGTCTGGTGAATGTAATTGTGTCCATTACCGAATGCCAGTATTTGTCTTCAACGAATTCGTTTCTTGCGTCAACTCCAACCTGCTGTATGAAGACCATTGTTCCAAGAATGCTTAAAACAGCCTTTGTTGCTCCTTGTATGGTTTTTCCACCAATGAATGTCAAAACCTTATATGCCATTTTACTCATCGGATGGATTTGATCAAACAGTTCTGTTATTTTTGTTTTTGCTGATGAAAACATGTTCAATGCTTTTTCCAGTCCTGAAATCTGGTCGGCAGGCAGTTTGGTAATGCTGCAGCAGTCACACACGGTTTTAATCGATGCTCCTTTGTATGTTGCATTGCCGTTGGAATAGATGACATTAACGACGCCGCTTGTGGTGTTGACGATGATTGCTGAGTTGCTTTTGTCTTCAGCAAACAGATACAGCATTTCTCCAATTTGTGTAATTCCTGTTTTGCTTTTGCTTATGGCAATGAGCATGTTGTCCTGTGAATTTGTAGTAAAGTTCATAAATCTTGATGAAATGTCTTCCAGACTGTATTCCTCCAGATTGGGCAATTGCAGGGAATTGATGAATCTGAACAGAACAGCATCCTCGGCACTGCCCTTAACGTCCATTCCCATATCTGCATTTAAGATGTTCAGATATGTGTCATCAAGATTTATTCCTCCTAAAATGGTCACTGTATGGCCTCTCTTCCATGTCACGTCAAATTTGCCTGCATACTCGTCGGCCAGTTTGTCTGCAAGCCATGCTGTTTCTAGGGATGCAAGATGCATTCCGTAAACGTTCATGACTCCAAACCTGTCCTTGTAAAGCTTGTTTTTGCCAATCCAATCCTTCAGTATTGCTGGTGTTATCTTTTCGTTGATGATGCTGTATGCCTGAAGCACTTCAAAGCCCACGGTTTTGCGGTACTTGTCTGCAAGGCCGTAGCTGATTGTTTCTCCTTTTTCAAGTTCCGCTTTTCCATTGACAAAGAATTTTGTAATGATGTCTTCCTTGGAAACGTATCCTTCAATGCTTCTTCCAAAATAGGTAAATGTCACTGGAGTGTTCGTATTTACAAATTTTATTGATTTTGTATTGTGAGTTGTAATTTCATCGTAGCTTTTGTAGTTGAAATCATATATGGTCTTCTGATAATATTTGGCCAGGCTGTATCTCAATCCCATTTCATCAAAGCTTTGTGTCATAATACCTACCTTTGCGGTGATCTTGTCATTTTGCATATATGTCAATACTTCTCCGTTGAATTGCCCCTTGTCTGCATAAAATCCGAACAGTTCCACATTATCGCCGGTATTTGACCGGTAGTCGATTTGGGTAAATCCGTTTGCATTTGAGATGATTATTCCATTGCCCTTCAATTTGCTTTTGTTCTTGTCGCTTTGAATTGCACCGCCGTCAAAAGGCACCAGATGACTTTTATAGCCAATCACTATTGAATTGACACCATCAATCCTGATGTTTGAAAACAATTGGCTTTTATTGCCAATCTGTACGGTAAAAATCTCATTTTTTGGCATTTTTATGATTCCGTTGATTCCGGTCTTAAGGGAATATACGGTGTTTTCATATACGTAATTGCATGTCACGTTGACGTAATCTGGAATAAGGGTGGTGTGAGTAAATGTGGTGGGTCGAATCTGCTTGTTGACTGTTATCTTATTGCTGACCTTAAGCCCGTCATATTCGGTTGTTATTGTATATTTTCCCCCATCCAAACTCAATTCAATCCCTGCAATTCCGTTTTTGTTTGTCTTTGCGGTGTATGTTTTCCCGTTCACTTTAACGGTTACCTTTTTGTTTGGAGATGCCTTTCCGTAGCTGTTCAATATTTTCACGGTGAATTTTCCCTTTTGTGTTTCATTGAATGTCAGATCGCTTGTTTCAATCAGCGATTTGATTGTCACGGTTTTCTGAATGCTTTCCGATGTTTTCGAGTTTGTAACTGAAATGCTGTATTTTCCAGGCTTCAGGTCAATGGAAAGCTTTCCAATGCCTTTGCTGTTTGTTTTAACAGAGTATGTTTTCCCGTTCAGCTTAATCTTTACCTGTGTATTTTTGATAAGCTTTCCTTTCTTGTCATAGAATGTTGCGGAATATTTTGCCGTGTTCTTGTAGTATTTCGAAAAGTCGCTGCATTTTATTGTGCTTTTTATTGTTACGGTACTTTTGGCGCTGCAGGCCTCAAATTCATTGTTTCCGCCACATGAGCTTAACACTGAGTATGTTCCGCTTTTATAGTTGAGGTTTATTGAAGCCTTTCCCTTCTTGTCAGTTGTCTTTGTGAAGGTTTCTCCGTTGATTTTGATTTGAACCTTCGCATTTGAGATTACCTTTTTGTTGTATTTCAGTGTCACTGTAAATTTGCTGCCGTCCTTATAATACATTTTCACGTCCGGTGCGGTCAGTGTGGGTTTCTTCTTTGTCACGGTAGACGACTTTACAGTATTTTCGCTTGCGCTTAATTTTTCTACATCTTCTGTTGCTTGAAGTTCATCGCTGTTTTCTATGGTTGCTTGATATAATTCTTCATATTCCGGTTGCTGTATACTTGTTACGGTTTCATTTTCATTATTTGCCGCTGAAACGGCAGATATCAAAAAAACTAATAAGAAAATGAACGCTATGGTGTTTATTTTTCTATTCATAGTATCTACCTTGATTGTCAATTTCATTTCAAAATCAACAATCAAAGTATGCCTTCTATGATATAAATGCTTTAATCTTTAAAACAAATCGTAAATGCTTTTTAAAATGAATTTAGGACATCAATAGTTCTAATATATGACCATAATGCACATATAGGTAAATTCGCTTGTGGCAATGTCATTCAATGTGGCCTCGACAATTCTTTCATCAGGATAGCTGAGGCGTTCACATACGACAACTTTACGTGTCGGCTCAACACCATTGTCAAGCAAAAACTGCGCCATGTCCTTCACCTTTCTTGAAGGAAGCGCAATGGTGGTCTTTCCATTGTTTATCACCGGCAGAATCTCTTCAATGTTTTCCCGACCATGGAATGTCATTACATTGGCATTGTCCCATTGTATGTGGCATCTGGCGGCCGCAAGCTGAAGCGAACTGATTCCTGGAATGACTTCAATGCTTTCCTTTGGAAAACCGATTTCACCGGATAATCTCAAAACGGTATTCAAAACTCCTGAAAAGCCCGGATCTCCTGTTGATAATATTGACACCGTATTTCCGTCATAAGCCAGCTGGACTCCTTTTTTCAATGTGTCGACAAGTTCCTTGACGTTGAATGCAATTGTATTTTGAACGTCATCAAACAGTTCGATTGCGCGTGTGCTTCCGACGGTGTAGTCACTGGCCTTAACGGTATCAACTGCCTTTTTGGTTAAGTATTCGCTTGAACCTGGTCCAATTCCAATAATATAAATTTTTCCACACATTTTAACCATCAATTTCCAATCTTTCTTTGAAAGTCTCTTTCAATTCCTCACGGGTCTCATCCGAATAGCTGTTGTCGTTTTCATCGTGCAATGTAAACATTGCCAGTTCGTAAACGATTCTGTTCATGGATTTGCCGTATTCGGTCAGGTAATATTCTGTTGTAACCGGTGTGGTGTTCACGACGACCTTTTCAATCAGCCCGTTTTCTTCCAGTTCCTTAAGGCAGTTTGACAATACCTTATTGCTTAATTTTGGCTTGTCCTCCTTGAATTCCTTGAAATGCTTCTTTCCGAAAAACATGTCACGGATAATTTGGATGCTCCATTTCTTGTTAATTAGGTTTAAGGTTTTATCGACAGGACAGACTGTTTTTTCGAAGTTCATAATAATACTTTGTTTAAATATTATATATCTTTTTTCAGTTACTTTCAGGTAACCCGGTTGCTTTTAGGTTACAAAAATCATTTAAATAACCAAAATAAATTATTATTAATCGAATTTAAGGGGGATGAAATATGAATACAACAGAACAGTTGGATTTTTTAATAGACTATTTGCTTGACGAGAGAAATGATTTCACAGACATTCCACATGACCTTCAAAGCAAAAAGGGTTTGTTTAGGGCATTGATGAATATAAGAATGCCTGGTGAAGTGTCTGATGAATTTCTAAAGATTCAGGATGACTATTTGACCGCTGAAACATTGAATAAGACATTGACATCTCCAAACGATATTGAGGAGGTTAAAGGCAGAATTGCACTTTGGCAGGGCGACATTACCACATTGAAAGTCGATGCCATCGTCAATGCGGCCAATTCAAAACTGCTAGGATGCTTCATACCTATGCACAACTGCATCGATAATGTCATACATTCCTCTGCAGGCGTTCAGCTGAGGTTGGCCTGCGATGAAATAATGAAAGCCCAGGGAAGGGACGAGGCAGTCGGACGCGCTAAAATCACTCCTGCTTATAACCTTCCTTCAAAGCATGTGATTCACACTGTCGGACCTGCAATTCCACAGGGTTCAAAACCTTCACACACAGATTGCGAAGCGCTTGCAAGCTGTTATAAGGCATGTATGGAAATTGCCGATGAAAATGAACTTGAGTCATTGGCATTTTGCTGCATTTCAACAGGAGTTTTCAATTTCCCGAAGGGTTTAGCGGCACAGATTGCCATTGAAACCGTTGAGGAGTATTTGAATTCAAATGATTCCTGTTTGAAATGCGTGATTTTTGATGTATTTGATGACGGCGACTATCTGATTTATAAAAATTTGTTATGGGGTGATGAATAATGGACCGTTTCGTTCAAAGATTGGATAATGCTTTTGAAGCTATTGAAAATGCTGATTATATTCTTATCGGTGCGGGTGCCGGTTTTTCTGCAGCTGCAGGTCTTGAATATTCGGGCAAGCGTTTTGATGATAATTTCCAGGATTTCATTGAAAAGTATGGGGTACAGGACATGTACTCAGCAACATTCTATCCGTATCAAACACAGGAGGAAAAATGGGCTCATTGGGCACGTCATGTCTATGTGAACAGGTATTCGGTTGGAAAAACCAAATTATATGAACAATTGCTGGAACTGGTTAAGAATAAGGATTATTTTGTCCTTACAACAAATGTTGAGCATCAGTTTTGGATAAACGGTTTTGAAGATGAGCGAATCTTCGCAACACAGGGTGACTATGGGCTCATGCAGTGCGAAAAGGGATGTCACGATAAACTGTATTCAAATGAGGATCTGGTTTTTGAAGCGCTTGAAAAAACCGAAGACTGCAGGATTCCGTCTGAACTGGTTCCGGTATGTCCAGTCTGTGGAGGCAATATGGAAATCAATGTAAGAAAGGACAGTTTCTTTGTTGAAGATGAAAAATGGCATCAGATGTCTGAAAGGTATTATAAGTTTTTAAATTCAATCGATGAGGATAAGAATTTAGTGTTTTTGGAATTGGGAGTTGGATTCAACACTCCAACAATAATCAGATATCCTTTTGAACAGATGACATACAATAATCCCAACACTACACTGATAAGATTGAATAGAGATTTTCCACAGGCAATTCCGGAAAACAAGGATAGGACAATAAGCTTTGATGAGGAGATTTCTGAAATATTTGATTACTGGTTAAAAAGAGTTTAGATGTTTTCTAAATTCTTAATTTCTTTTTTTAAGAATTCATATATTGATTCAGCACCAATCAATTCACCGGGATTATTCCATTCTGAAGGGTATATGATAAATGGTCTTGTCTGATTGCCTCCAAGGCCTCCATGGCTTCCAATCAGCTCTTCGAATGCACACACTTCATCGGTTTGTGAGTCATAAAAGCTGTTAACTAAAATGTCCGGCATGTTTTTAAAGCCGTTCTGCCTTTTCAAATGTATGGAGGCATTTTCGCCAAAGCCTATCAGTGGATTTTCACCAACAACCCGGTCTGTTTCAAGATAGTAAATTCCACTCTCTCCAATCACCATTCCTCCGTTTGTCATTGAATTCACAAGAACGAATCCTATTCCCGGATGCTTTACAAGTCCCGGAATCAAATCCGGAAACAGCATCACGATTTCTTCATAGGTCAATCGCTGTTTCCATTGTGTGAGGTAAATCAAACCCAGGTTTCCTGAGCCTAAAACAATCAATTCCGAATCTTCTGCTTTTTTTGTTGAGTGTTCCACACTTTCATGGCGTTTAATGTAGTCTAAACTGTTGGAATACCTTTCCCTTAGATTCAGGTATTGTTCGTTTTCAAATATTATTGAAGATTTGCTGCTGTCAATTTTCCCCCTTATGCTCTGCACATATTCGTTTTCTTCAAACAAATCGTCACGAACATTTCCAAACTTGTTTTTAAGATTTCTGATTTGTTTGTTTTCAGGAATCACTGCATCCCTGAAGTGGTCAATGGTGTATTCCGTTTTGAACATTTTTAAATCATCCGGAAGCAATCTCCTCACGTAATTTCCAAGTGTCATTCCGTATCTCTGCTTAAATGTGGCACCTTTGCTTTGGCCATGGTCTGATAGAACAACCAATTTGTAGTCACGTTCACTCATGTCTATTGCAGATGTTAATCTTTGAAATTGCATGTCAATCTGCTTTAGAGCACCCCAAACGTCCATGTCCTCCACTCCGGAGTGGTGTGCTATCTCGTCATATCCCATGTAGGTTGCATATGCGGTATCGATGTCTCCTGTCAATATTTCGCCTGTTAAAACTTGTGTTGTAGCTTCCCTTAAAACAACGTTTGCCCCTGCCCTTACTGCCGCATAGACAATTGACCTTCTGATGCGGGGGTTGATATTTTTTAAATAATGAATCATTTGGGACTTTAACTCCAAAACAATGTCCCACAAGAACAGGACAAATATTCTGGGGAAGTTGTTTGCATCTAAAAATACGCTGTGCAGGCTTTTGCTGTAGATTTTCTTTAACCCTTCAAGTTTGGATGATGTCAATGTTGATTCGGGGCTGTCTCCTGAAAACATGTTTGCAATGCTTATTCCATCTTTAAGAAGACCGTCTCCATCGCTTATTCTTCTTTCGACTTCCGGTGCATCACTCAATTTTCCTGAAACTATAATATGATTCTCATTTTCTTTTTCAACCCATCTGTATGCAACGATGTTTTCATTGTTTCCATGCAATATTCCCGCCTGGCTTGATCCGGTTTGTGAGGATAAATCAGTCTCCCATTCCTTCAATGTGTGTGTCTTTTCATCCAGCCACTTCTTCAGGTTAGGCATCATGCCCTTGTCAAGAGCCTTTTTCAATGTATTGATTGACAGACCATCAATTTCAAGCATTATAACACCAGGATATCTCTTTTTGTATTGTGTTTTTCTTTTTAGGGCAAATTTCTTGATGGTTTTCATGTATCCGTCGAAATAATTGGTGTTTGTGATGTTTGTTGCGAATGTGGTGAATATA
Organism: uncultured Methanobrevibacter sp.; assembly: GCF_947169325.1. Classification (GTDB taxonomy): domain Archaea; phylum Methanobacteriota; class Methanobacteria; order Methanobacteriales; family Methanobacteriaceae; genus Methanocatella. The sequence goes on from NZ_CAMVPN010000005.1 coordinate 59,876, forward strand.
GCCATCACTATCGGAACCTGAAGCGCTCCGTAAAATCCGACATAAACTCCCGGAATGAAATAGGCAGCTATATAGAATGTTATGCAGTTAATGAATATTGTTGCAATTCCAAATGTGAAAATGATGATTTTCATGAAAAATCTTTGAAAAAGAGGCCATAGCAATGAGTTTGTTATTGCAAGGGCGATAATGATGAGTATTGCATTGTACCATGGGCCAACGCTGAAGTCCTGGCTTATGTAATCCACTGCATAAATTGATATCATGTTGGCTAATACAACAAAAATAATCGTAATGGATGACTTTAAATAAGGAATAATCTTGCCGGCACTCATTCTATCTCAATAATCTGCTTTTTACTGGTTTTTAATGTTATGATTGTAATTTCGGGTTTGCAATTGACTCTTATTCTGAATGAATTTGTTCCAAGGCCTTTGCTTGTATACTGAATCATGTTGCCGACCTTATAAAGTCCGACAGGATATCTTGTTGAATTCGGACCTCTGAAGGGGGTTGTTTCAAATTTAGGTATTATGAATTGGCCTCCATGGGAATGGCCTGAAATCTGAAGGTCAAACAATTCTGTTTGTGAAGACTGCTTTGCAAAATCAGGTTCATGGGCAAGCAATATTGAAGGTATGTCTTTAGGCATTTTTGCAATTACCTTGTCCAAATCATCGGCACATACTGTACTGGAGTCGACTCCACAGAGATTGAGGCAGTCATCACCTTTTTTAAAGGTATGGACATCATTGCTTAAATCAACAATGTCTGCAGCCTTGAATATATTTCTGACCCTTTCAGCACTCATCCAATGGTCGTGATTTCCCAAAACTCCGAATTTGCCGTCCTTTGCTGTCAGCTTTTTCAATGAGTTTTCCAGAGCTTTGTCATAGTCATGCAGATTATATGAAAAGTAGTCACCGGTAAGTGTGACAATGTCAACGTTCAAGGTGTTGGCATAATCAATCAGCTCATCGAGATATTCTGGATTAATCCACTGGCCGAGATGGATATCGGTCAGATTTAAAATACGGTAATTGTTAAAATTCCACCCCAGGTTCTTCAGTTCGATGTCAACTTCAACGATGTCGATTTTTTTCTCTGTAAATTTCTTGTCCGGAAGCGAATAGGTCATTGCATCCTGAATTCCTTGACGGACTTTCATTGCAGCCGGCCGCTCTATATCTTCATCTTTCATTAAATAATGTTTACTTTCTGAAACTATTTATAATTTTAAATACAAACATTTAGATGTTATTATAAATTAAGTGATTATTATGCTTCAAATTGCAGTTTGTGGAAAACCAAATGTTGGCAAATCATCTTTTTTCAATTCAGCAACTGCATCTGGTGTAGAAATGGCAAACTATCCATTTACAACCATTGATGCGAATAAGGCTGTTGCTCATGTTATTAAGGATTGTCCATGTAAGGAATTGGGTGTTACATGCAATCCTCACAATTCAATCTGTCTTGACGGAAAAAGATTATTGCCGATTGAAATGATAGATGTTGCAGGATTGGTTCCTGGAGCACACGAAGGAAAAGGATTAGGTAATAAGTTTTTAGATGACTTAATGCAGGCTAAAGTATTCATAAATGTCATAGATGCTTCAGGTTCAACAGACCTTGAAGGAAATCCTGTCGATGCCGGAAGTCACGACCCTCTTGAAGATGTGGACTTTCTTGAAAACGAGATTGTAATGTGGATGTATGGAATCCTGTCAAGAAATTGGATAAGGCTTGTAAGAAAGATAAGTGCTGAACACCTTGACATTGCAAAGGTATTGTTTGACCAGCTGTCAGGTACAGGAATAGCCATTGAAGATATAATCGAAGCTAAAAGGACAATTGAACCTGACTTCAACAAATGGGAAGAAGAGGATTTGATTGAACTTACCCGTAACATTTTGCATATTGCAAAACCGATGATGATTATTGCAAACAAGGCTGATCTTCCGACTTCAGCGGAAAACATTGAAAGAATCAAGGCAAAATATCCTAATGTCATTCCTACTTCAGCTGGTTCAGAGCTTGCACTTGTAAATGCTGCAAAAGCAGGTTTGATTAGCTATTTGCCTGGTGATGATCATTTTGACATATTGAAACCTGAAGAATTGTCTGAAGCTCAGCTTAAGGGTTTGGAATATATTCAGACCAACATTTTGGACAAGTATGGAAGCACCGGCGTTCAGGATGCTTTAAACTACGGTATTTTTGAATTGCTTGACCAAATCGTTGTCTACCCTGTTCAGGATGAAAACAAGTACACTGACCAGAAGGGCAATGTGCTTCCAGATGGAATACTGCTTAAAAACGGTTCAAATCCTCGTGAACTGGCATATCTTGTCCACACTGACATAGGAGATAAGTTCATGCACGCCGTTGATGCAAGATCAAAGATGCGCATAGCCAGTGACTATGAGCTTAAGGACGGCGACATCATAAGCATCATTACAAGAGGATGATTCCTCTTCTTTTTTTTAATTTTGACATTAACGATTGGGTTTTTAGATTTCCATTATTCTTAAGTAATTTGTTCTTTTTGCCTCACCTATCGGAAATCCGCCGGTTATTATGATTAAATCTCCCTTATTCAGGTCAAATTCTTTCTCTGCCATTTTTCTTGCATTTTCAACCATTTTGTCAGTGCTTTTGTAAATGTCTGTTATCACGGGTTTCACACCAAAGTTTAAGACGACCTTCTCGGCAATGTGGCTGGACGGACAGCAGGCCAATATGATACAGTCCGGTCTCAGATTACTGATTCTGCTGGCAGTAAATCCTGTCATTGTAGTTGTAACTATTGCCTTGACGTCCGTATATTCAACGGCTCCCACAACTAGTCTTGCAATGGTGTCGCTGATGGCTATGTCTCCCTTGTATTCGAAATGTTTGGTATAGTCAATGGTAGATTCCACATATTTGCATGTTCTGCTCATTATTTCAACTGCCTCTACCGGATATTTTCCGACAGTGGTTTCTCCGGACAGCATCACACAGTCAGTACCATCCAATACTGCATTGGCAACGTCTGAAATCTCTGCTCTTGATGGTCTTGGGCTTTCATACATGGATGCAAGCATTTCTGTAGCGACAATGGCAAACTTGCCTTTTTCACGGCATTTTCTGATGATGCTCTTTTGAAGTGTCGGAAGCTCTTCCATAGGAACTTCGACTCCAAGGTCTCCCCGGGCAACCATGATGCCGTCGGATTCATCGATGATTTCATCAATGTTTTCGATGCCTATGTTGCTTTCGATTTTGGAAATGATGCAGGAATCTCCTCCTGCTTCTTCAATTATTTTACGGGCTTCAATTACATCTTCTTTTCTATTCACAAATGATAATGCTAAATAATCGCAGGAGTGCTGGGCTGCAAAGGTAATGTCGTTTTTGTCTGTTTCGCTCATGAAATCCAGTTTCAAATCGACCCCTGGAACATTAATGGTCTTGTGGTCTTGGATTTTACCGTCTCCCAATGCTTTCAATATGACATAATCGTTTTTCTTCTCGATTACTTCCAATTCAAGCAATGCATTGTCTATGAGGACCTTGTCACCCACTTCAATAAAATCAATTGCTTCGCTGTGATTTACTCCGAATTCCTCTTCATTTCCAACTATGCAGTTCTTGCTCATCTTGATGGTGTCTCCTTTTTGAAGGGAGACTCCTTCGTCTTTAAATTTCAAAGTTCGAAACTCAGATCCTTTTGTATCATACAGAATGGCAATAGGGGCATTGCAGGCTTTACGCACATTACGAATATTGTCTATTGTTTTCAATATGCAATCGTGTGTGGCATGGCTGAGATTAATACGTGCGCAGTCCATACCTTTGTTGACCATTTTACTCATTACCTCAACTGAATCGGATGCCGGACCAATGCTGCATATTATTTTTGTTTTTTTCACATTATCATCTCGAATGTTTGATTTTGAAGATAATCTTTCAAATTATTCCCAACTGATTAATAGTTATGTAAGTGAATGTTAAATAATTTGTGAATGGGTAGATATTGACATTAACGTTTGCCTTTGGCCATTTAAACTTGCTTTTTGAAACCCCTTGATATATATCCACGCTTGAAAGCAATTTTGATTTGCATAATCGTCGTCGTTAATGTCAATGTCGCCTTATCAGATTGAAACTAAAAGGGGCACTATTGATTAGATTAACGTTGGCTTTCTGGAAATTGCCCGTTCACTGACTTCTGCACTTATGTTTTTGACATTAACGAGTGCGACCCACAATTATAATACTTAATAGGTTATTTGTATTATTAAT
>NZ_CAMVPN010000006.1 GCF_947169325.1 uncultured Methanobrevibacter sp.
AACTTTTAACAAATAAGTTATATTTTATAACTTCTTCCTTATAAATTATTTGTTTTCACATCTAACTTAACACTTATTTGTTAACATTAATAAGTTATAAGTTATAACTAAATAAAAATTATAAGTTATAAGTTATAAGTAAAAAAATCTAAAAAAAATAAAGAAGGATTATTTTGCGTTTTGCATAGTTCCTTCAAAATAGCTAGCATATCCTTTCAAGTCCAACATTCCATGGCCTGAGAAGTTCAATACAATGGTTTTTTCTTCACCAGTTTCTTTACATTTTAAAGCTTCATCAATAGCAACTTTAATAGCATGAGTAGTCTCAGGAGCAGGAACAATACCTTGATTACGTGCGAAAGTAATGCCTGCTTCAAAACAATCAACTTGATGAGCAGTTCTAGGTTCAATTAAACCTTCTTTAGTTAAAAGAGAAACAATAGGTGACATACCATGATATCTTAAACCACCAGCATGAACACTAGGAGCTACAAAGTCATGACCTAAAGTAAACATTTTAAGCATTGGTGTAAATCCACTTATATCTCCGAAATCATATTCATATTTACCTTGTGTTAATGTAGGGCAAGCGCTAGGTTCAACAGCGATAAATTGAGTATCTGAATTTCCATCGATTTTATCTTTAATGAATGGGAATAGAGATCCTGCTAAATTACTTCCACCACCTGCACAAGCAATCATCACGTCAGGCTCTTCTTCAGCGATTTCAAGTTGAGTTTTTAATTCCTGACCTATAACAGTCTGGTGTAACATTACATGGTTTAAAACACTACCTAATGAATATTTAACTTCTTCATTTTCTAGAGCTTCTTCCATTGCTTCAGAAATAGCTACTCCCAAAGAACCAGGATGATCTGGATTTTCTGCTAAAATGCCACGGCCGACTTTAGTATTTTCACTAGGAGAAGCAAAAACATTGCTGTCATAAATGCTCATGATATTTTTCCTGTCAGGCTTTTGGTTAAATGAAACTTTAACCATATATACGGTACAATCTATGCCTAGCAAATTACATGCTAAAGATAATGCAGTACCCCATTGGCCAGCGCCAGTTTCTGTAGTCAATCTTTCAACACCTTCCTTTTTAGCGAAATATGCTTGAGGTATAGCAGAATTCAATTTATGGGAACCTGTTGGAGAAGAATCTTCCCTTTTAAAGAAAATCTTAGCAGGAGTATTTAAAAATTCTTCTAGTTTGTTGGCTCTGACTAAAGGAGAAGGTCTGCCCATTTCCATATATAATTCCCTAACTTCCTTTGGGATTGAAATATAGCGATCAGTAGCAAATTCTTGTTCTAAAGCAGCTTTTGTAAAAGCAAGTTGTAAAGATGAAATTTGATCCTTTCCTTCACTGTTTTTTGGAGCAGGAAGTTCTGCAGGCAAGTCTGCAAGCATATTGTACCATTTTTTAGGCACTTCATCTGATGATAATTCAATTTTATAAGTCATGATAATAAGTAGTATAATGTACTATTTAAATCTTTGTTGTACAAAAATGTACACTGCAATTATTAATATCATAAAAAACAATCATTAATCATGAGAATTTTAGCTATAGATGTCGGAACTGGAACACAGGATATAATGATTTACGATACTGAAAAGGAACTTGAAAACTCAATAAAGCTTGTTCTGCCTTCACCTCACCTATACATATCACAGCAGATTAGGGAAATTGAAAATGACATATACCTCCAGGGAGAAATCATGGGCGGAGGAAAGATAAAAAACACCCTTTTGCAACATATAGAAAAAGGCTATAAGGTAGTGATGGAGCCTACATGTGCAAAGACAATCAGAGACAACCTTGAACAGGTAAAATCATTCGGAATTGAAATTGCTGATGAAAATGAAGACTATAAGGATTACACAAAAATAACTTTGGGCGACATTAACATCACAAAACTCTCAGAATTCCTGCTGGGCTATGATCTGGAATTCGACTTTGACGAAATCGCAATCGCCGTTCAGGATCACGGATACAATGAAAACATGGGCGACAGGGATTTCAGATTTGAAAAAATCAGGGAAAAAATATCCGAACCAATATCTCCATTGGAATTTGGATTTAAAGAAGACCTGCCCGAATACTACACAAGAATGCAGGCTGTAAGGAGAATCATTAAAAGTGAAGGAATAGAGGATGTTCCATTGCTGATGGATACAAAATTCGCATCAATAGCCGGAATGTGCTATGATGAAATAGCTAAAAATCTTAAAAGTTTTATCGTGATTGACATCGGAAACGGACACACTACCGCAGCATCAATAGAGGACGGAAAAATTCAGGGAGTCTTTGAACACCACACTTCAAGCCTTACAGGAGAGTCACTGGAAAGATACATGAAAAGGCTGGCTTCAGGAGAAATCACAAATGAAGAGGTCTACAATGACCACGGCCATGGAGCCCACGTGCTAAATCCGATATCTGAAATTGAAAAAGTCATTGCAAGCGGCCCAAAAAGAGAGCTTATAGAAAAAACCAATCTCGACTGGCATCATGCATGTCCTGGAGGCGACGTCATGATGACAGGAACAATCGGACTGATTAAAACAATTCAAGGATAGATAATGATGCTTAAGATGGATTCCCATATTCACAGCGAATATTCTCCAGACTCAAATTCCAAAATTGACGATATTTTAAAAATTGCCGAAAAGAAAAACATTGATGTGATTGCAATCAGCGATCACAATACCGTCGATGGAACAGGCGAAGTTATTAAAAAAACAAGGGATACAGATATACTTGCCATTCCATCTATAGAAATTTCTTCAGCACAAGGGCATATCCTTGGTTTTGGGTGTGAGGAAACAGTACCTAGAGACTTATCACCACAGGATACCATAGACAGAATCCATGATTTAGGGGGTCTTGCAATAATCCCCCATCCGTATTGTTTCTACAGGCATGGACTTCTTCATAAGTGTGACCATAATGATTTAAAAATTGATGCAATCGAGACAAAAAATGCAAGATTCATTGTAGGATACTGCAATAACAAGGCAAAAAATTTGTCAAAATCTGAAAATCTTCCTGGTTTGGGTGCAAGCGATGCACATTACTACAAGTTCGTCGGCGATTGCTTTAGCATGGTTGAAGCGGAAAAGGATATTGACAGCATACTAAAAGCAATCAAGAAAAATAAAATTGAGGCCCATGGAAAGGGTACATCCAATATTTTGCTTTCAAAATATCTCTTTGAAAAAAATGTTTTAAAGAAATTTGATTAAAAAGAGTTATTCACCCTTTTCAATTAAAATTTCAATAATAGACACATTGGTCTTTTCTTTGTTAAAGTTTTCAATTTCTTCGGTAGAAATTTGAATGTCTTTAACTTCTGAACCAGGTACAAACCTATTTCTTACTATTTCAGCAGCATCCACAGCACGGCTGATTGCTTTCCCTCTAGCTCTAAGAATTACACTATCGGAACCATTATTGAACTGAGTAACGACTGCTAAAACATAATTCATAACAGGCTTACTACCTACAAAAATTGTATTTGTTTCCATGTAAATCTCACCATATTAAAATAAGTAAAAACGTGTATATAAAATTTTACATCAAATTATGATAAATAATATTAAACAAAAAATATATAAAACTATAAAATATTAAACAAACAAAAAGTAAATAAAATCAAAAATTAATAAAAAACAATAAATTAAAAATAATTAAAAAAATTAAAAAAAAGTAGAACATGTCAAATTATTGTGCTCTTTGAATTAACAATAATTTATTGATGGAGTCAAGTACTGCTAAAATACTTGCCATAACTATGTCCTGATTTGTTGATCTTCCTGTGGATTTGTTGCCATGTGAATCCGAACTGATAACGAAAACCTCTGCAAGAGCATCTGTACCGCCTGTAATGGCTTCCAGATTATATTCTTCAAGTTCAATATCCATAGTATCCTGAATCAAAAATCTGATTGCATTCAGTGCTGCATCAACAGGACCGACACCAGTGCTTGCTGTTTCCTTTTCCTCACCATCGATTTCTAATTTGACGGTTGCTGTTGGTGAGACTCCTCCACCTGAAGACAGCCCCAATCCTTTAAGAACAATAGGTGTTTCACGAGCTGAGGAAAGCTCAGTAATAGCAATAGCAATCAAATCATCATCAGTAACGCATTTACCGCTGTCGCCCAATGATTTTATTTCATCGAATACCTTGCAGAATTGGTCTTCATCCAAATCAATGTGATAATCCTTAAGTTTTGATTTCAATGCATTGGCTCCGGTATGCTTTCCTAAAACAATTCGCCTTGAATGGCCAACCATTTCAGGTGACATAGGCTCATAGGTAGATGAATTGTTAAGGATTCCATGAACATGAATTCCGGATTCATGGGCAAATGCATTGTCGCCTACTATAGGTTTGTTGACAGGCATCTTCACCCCTGTCAGACGGCCAACGAGATTTGACAGACTGTACAGTCTGGTGGTGTCAAGACCCAAATCAATGCCGTAAGCAACCTTCAATGTTACGACAAGTTCCTCCAAAGAGCAGTTTCCGGTTCTCTCACCCAATCCATTGATGGTGACATGGGCTTGGTTTGCACCGCACTCTATGGCGGTCAGAGTATTAGCAGTGGCAAGTCCAAAATCATTGTGGAAATGAACGCTGATTGGTGTTTTAAAATTGTTTTTAATGTCACTGATCAGTTCATGGGTAACGGTTGGTGTCAAAACACCGACAGTATCGGGAATGTCTAAAAAGTCAGCGCCGGCATCTACGACATCTCTGAATACTTCAAAGAGAAAATCCCTTTCAGTTCTTGTTGCGTCTTCTGCTGAAAATTCAACTGTAAGCCCGTGATCCTTTGCATATTCCACGGCTGAAACTGCGGTTTCTATAATCTTTTCCCTGCTCATCTTAAGCTTATAATCGCGATGCAGTGGGGAAGTGCCTATGAATGTATGGACATATTCAAGGTCGGCATCAAGAACGGCATCGACATCACCTGTAAGTGAACGTGACAAACCCACCAGTGTGGATTCCAAATCCATGGATTTGATTTTCTTTGCAGATTGTATCTCACCTTTGGAAGAAGCGGGAAATCCAACTTCAATCTTATCCACACCCAAATTGTTCAGCTTTTGGGCAATTTGAATTTTCTCATCAACCGTAAGAGCAACACCTGGTGTCTGCTCGCCGTCCCTTAATGTTGTATCGAAAATATAGATCTTATCGGCAATGTTCATATTTTCGCTTTTGAGTTTTTCCATAGTTTCCATAATCATTACTTCCCTTTGATGGTAATTTAAAAAAGAAAGTTAATAAGTTTATGTATTTTAAAAAATTAATATATGATTATGAAACTGGGATTTACTACACTGGCTTTATTCATGCAACCTAACAATGACATCATCGATTTAGCTAAAAAACACGAATTTGAAATGATAGAAATACTAGGTGAAGGCCCCTTTTTTGAAAAGGAAAATCTGGAATACAACGACTGCGGACTGGATGTGAGAATACATGCCGCAACAGTCGACATTAACATTGCAAGCCTGAACAGGGGAATCCGAAATGAAAGCATTAAGCAGATGATTGAATGCGGCAGATATGCTGAAAAAATCGGCGCAAAGACAATAACCGTCCATCCTGGAATAATCGGCAGGAACGAACCACGGTTGAGGAAATGGGCACTGGAAATTGCATGTGAAAGCGTCGGCGAAATCATCGATAACACCAATGTTGAAATTTCAGTCGAAAACATGCCGGTTCGAGGCAAATTCCTGGCAAATACTGTTGAGGAAATAGAAATAATTCAGCAGGCCACAGGTTGCAGCCTTACAATAGATACCGGTCACGGAAACACCTGCGGAAACCTTGAAGAGATGCTTGAGCTGAAAAACATCAGCTATTGTCATTTGAATGACAATGACGGTGTGAAAGACCAGCACATTACCTTAGGTGAAGGCACACTGGACTTGAATCTGCTTAAAAAGATTGATATAGGAATAATTGAGCTCAACAACTTCGACAACGTCCTTAAAAGCAAGAAAGTCATTGAAAACTTATAACTTATTCATTATTTTTTTATAAGTTATTAGTTATAAGTTATAACTTATAAGTTATTAGAGCCAAAAAAATAAACTAAAAGTCTATCATTGTGACGTCAAAAATGTCTTCAATGACATAATCTGTCTTGTCCATCATTTTTGGAGATACTTCTTCCTGCTGCTCTATTGTAAGGACACTGACATCGGCTTTTTTAAATGCCAATATATCATTGAGACCGTCACCGACCATCATTACCTTATAGCCGCCGTCCTTGAGGATAGATACGACTTCACATTTTCCCCTGGTTGAAACGCTTCCAAAGGCATTGTCTTCGGGAACGTCAAGCATATTGGCCAGCCTGTTGATTGCTCCTTTTCTGTCACCTGATGCAATAAATATTTCAATTCCCCTGGACTTCAAGGTTTCAACTGTTTCAAAGACCTTCGGGAAAAATCGGCCCGCTGAAGTGATGGTGTATGCAACAGTGCCCAAATCCATGTCAACTATCAGTGCGGATCCGTTGCAAAGCTCCATGTGGGAAATCTTTTCGCGCAGAATGTCGAATCCATCGGTGATGTCGGAAATTGTGGTTGATGTTTCATTGTCTAAAATATCCTTGACTTCGGCTTTAGAAACCTGCTTTGTGGAAAAGCTGATGTCAAAATCGATGTTATACTCCTTAATAATATCTGAGATAAGAATGTTCTGATCCAACTTTAACAATTTGTTTGTATTGAATTGAAGCACAACCAAAGCCAGCGAGTCAGCTGAGGCAATCAGATCCAAAGAGTTAATGTCAGTGAAAATGTTGCCGTTTAAGACATCCTTAATGACTCTGTATCGTTCTATCAATGTTCCTGAGTTATCAAACACGACAGCCTTTTTCATGTTGAATATTATATTCATATTTATTTATAAATTTAATTTAAAAAATCTCGATACAATAAATTAAATATATAAACCTTGAAAAATAGAATAATAATATTATAATTTACGATTATTAGGTGTTTTAATGAACGTTATTGAAAAGTTAAACTCCATTAAAAGTGGAGAAATTAAAGCTAAAGAAAATGTAGAAAGCTTCATTAAAGTTATCGATGAAAATAACGAAACCATTAATGCATTCATTGAATTAAACTATGAAAATGCATTAAAACAAGCAGAAGCTATTGATGAAAAAATAGCCAACGGTGAAGAAGTTGGTGCTTTAGCTGGTTTGGTATTCGGTATAAAAGCAAACATCAATGTTGAAGACATGATTATATCCGCAGCTTCCAAGACATTAGAAGACTATATAGGAAGCTACAACGCAACTGTCGTTGATGAAATATTGGCTGAAGACGGAATAATCATCGGTATTTTGAATATGGACGAATTTGCAGCAGGCAGTTCAACCGAAACCTCCTATTACGGACCTACCCAAAACCCAGCGGCAATGGGCAGAATTCCTGGAGGTTCATCCGGAGGATGCGCAGCGGCAATTGCGGCCGAAATGTGTGATATTGCAATCGGATCAGACACCGGAGGATCAATCAGAAACCCTGCTTCACACTGTGGAGTAGTCGGATTCAAACCTACATACGGTGCCGTGTCAAGACAGGGACTTCTCGACCTGTCCATGAGTCTGGACCAGATTGGACCTTTAGCAAATGACGTCAGCGGTATTGCAGTCGCATTGAATACAATTGCAAAATATGATGAAACCGAATGCACAACCTTGAACTGGGACAAGCCTGATTTTACAGAAGTGCTTGAAGACACCAGTCTGGAAGGAATGAAAATTGCTGTATGTAAGGAATTCATTGACGTCACCGATGAGGAAATCAACAAGACCGTGAACAAGGCCATCAACAAGCTGGTTGATGCCGGCGCCGAACTTGTTGAAGTTAGCTTTGACTATATCGATTTGTGCCTTCCTACATACTACCTGATTAACTATGTGGAATTCTTCTCAGCAACCAGAAAATACGATGGAAGAGACTACGGATCAAGAATCGAAGAGGTATGCGGAGACGAAGTATTGAGAAGAATCAAAATCGGTTCACATATTGCAGAAGCCGAATTCAGTGGTAAATACTACAAGCAAGCACTTAAGGCAAGATCTGTAATCAGGGGAGAAATCACTTCAATGCTTGAAAACGTTGACATGATTGTAGGACCTACAGTTCCAAAACTTCCTCACGAGATAGGAACTGAATTGGAACCTATGGAAATGTATGCCTACGACATTTTAACAGTAATCGCTAACCTGGCAGGTATTCCTGCAGCAAGCATCAAGGCAGGTGAAGTCGAAGGCATTCCTGTAGGATTGCAAATCCAAGCAAAACCTTTGGATGATTTAAAAATTATCAAAGCTTTGAGCGTATTCGAAAACGCTCAATAATTACTTTTTTTTACACTTGAAATTTACCTTTAAATATCACCTTAAATATACTATTACCAAGAGGTTATTCTTATGACAAAAATCGGACTTGCTTACGTCAGCGGGGCAGTTCCAGGATTTGAAGATTTTGGAAACCTGCCGACAGACATTGTAAAAGAAAACGGATTAGTCAATGGTAACAGGGCTTCAGAAGAACTGGATGCCTTAATAATTCCTGGCGGAACCTTGATTGAGTCAAACGACATTAACATGGACTTGAACACCGAAATCAAAAAAATGGCCCGTGACGGGAAGCCAATCATAGGAATCTGTGCCGGCTTTCAGCTGCTATCAAACCAGATTGACATCGGCAGAAAATCGCCTGTGCCAATAGTCAAGGAAGGCCTTGGACTGATAGATGTGAACTTTTCCCCGTTGATTACAAGTGACCGGGTAAAGGCAAAAGTTTTCGACAACTCATTTTTGGTTAAAAACCAGACAGAAGACGTCACCGGATTTCATACACATACCTACGGTAAAGTGGAAGGGGATGCCAAGCCTCTGTTCTATTCACAGGTCCAGAGAATGAACTACGGTGATACAAACAAAAAGGGCGAATACAACATCTTTTCCGGAGCGTGCAATGACGACGGTAATGTTATAGGCACCATGATTCATGGAATCCTTGATGAAAATCCGATTATTGTAGAAAATTTAAGAGAACAAATAGATATACAGGACCTCGATGACATTTACAATAGAAACATGCAAGTCAAAAAATTCCTTCAAAGCGAAGTGGGAATCAACACCAACATGAAAATACCAGAAATCGAGCACAACAAAAAGCCAAAATACCTGATGATTGGAAGCAACGGTTCCGATTCCGGCAAAACATTCATCATCACAGGACTTGCCGGAGCATTAAGAAAAAGGGGATATAAAGTTGCCCTTTTAAAAGTGGGGCCTGATGTGCGCGACATCATCCCAGGATTATATTTGACAAAGGGAAAGATGGAGGATTTTGCTTCAGTGAAAATCGGGCACCTGGGTTGGGCCGACATAGAATCTACAGTCGCGAAACTCAACTCATCCGACTATGACATCGTGCTTATTGAAGGTGTCATGAGCGTGTTCACCGGCCTTTTAAACGAAACCGTGCCGTATTCAGCTGCAGAGATTGCAATGTCCTCAAACATTCCGATGATATTGGCTACAGGGGTCAACAAGGGTGGAATCGAATCAGCGGCCATCGACATCGTTTCACATGCAAATATGCTTGAAAAGTTCGGGGTGTCAGTAGAAGCCGTTTTGCTCAATAAAGTATACAATGACGATATATTCGACAATGTGGTGCCGTACATTAGAAACAACGCCAGCGTCGATAAGGTATTGAAGCTCCCTAAACTGAAATCAGCGGACATGAGAGGATTCATTCCTGAAGTCGAAATCAGATATGAGCTTTTCACAAGCCATTCCATGGACCTGATTGAAAACAACCTGAACATTGATGAAATAATAGCTATGGCCCATGAAGTCGAATTTGAAAAAATCTATTCATTTGAAGAAATTAAAAGCAAAGTGATTTAAATGGCACTTAATCTAAGCCCTGAAACAGGCGTTAAACTGACAAAAAAAGATCGTGCACATGTACTTAAAAAAATGAAGCAAGGCTGGAAGGCAACCTGTCTGATACCGGATTACGTGTTTGATGAAAACGGAGACATTCAAATAGGTTCCGACATTAACAGACGCATTGTCAAAACAGTCAGATTCAAGGATGACGGAATTCATATCGAAAAGGCTTTGAAAAGTAAAACACTAAGGATTCCATGGCATAAGATAATAGCCATCAATCAGTCAAAAGAAGTAAAGGACGGTATGGAAATACAGATGAACGACGGCAAATACGTCGCCTTCAGCATTTACAATTCATATAAGATAAAACAGATTACAGAATTTATTGCAAATTATATTGTAGATAAGAAAAAGAATAATTTAGGATAATTATTCTTTTAAATATTCATTTATGATGTCTTCGCCTCTAAGCAGGACTAAACCGTTTTCTTCTGCATATTTGCGAGCATCAGCAATGGATGTAGCTTTACCAGTTTCACCATCCATCATTTCACATACTACACAAACCGGAGTGACTCCTGCAAGTTCACACAAGGCAAGACCTATTTCAGTGTGTCCCTGTCTGTTTTTAACAAGACCATCTGCTCCTCTTAAAAGACATACATGACCTGGAGATCTGAATGTTGCTCCAAATTCATCGAATCTTTCCTCTTTCATCATCAAAGCCATTTCACTGATTGTCATTGCTCTGTCATGGTCAGTGATTCCTGTAAAAGACTTTCTGTGGTTTGTCCAAATTGAAAATGAGGATCTTTCATCGTATGGAATGTCAGTCGGTGCGAGTTCTGCGAGCTCCGGATATTTTTCTGTTGCCGCTTTCATGATGTCGACCATGAAAGGCAAATGAATTGCATCGCAAAAATCAGCGTGTAAACAGTTGCAGATTAATCCGCCTGCATCATTTCTCATTGTTGCAATTGATTTGGGGGTCACGAATTCGGAAGCGATAATCATGTCGACTTCCCCTTCCCTGTCATCATCGTCAAAAACAAGTACGAATTCACCATTTCTAATAGCTTCTAGAGCCTTATCTAAATTTGTTTCTTGATTCATAGTAACATCTCCTTATTTACTAGAACCAGGGCTAAAAATAACTAAATAACTATTTCTTCTCTTCCATCCGGACTATCACCGTCGGTTTTGGAATCTCACCAAATCAACACGTTTTTGTGCTCGTGGACTTATTTTATTAAAAATCACCACCGGTAGGGAATTGCACCACACCCTGAGAACGTATTTTCTAATTTTATTTAACATGTATAAAATACTTTTTGGTGGAAAATATTTTCACATCGCTATTGTCCTGACAATGTAAAATTGCTTTAGGTCTGTAAAATTGCCCCAATAATATAAAATTGTTATGACCTTAAAAAATTGTTTTAAGAGTGTAAAATTGTTCTAATAAAAAACAAAGCAATTTAAATACTATAAAGTATAAAATAAGAGTAAATATTAAAAAAAGTGATAATATGGCAACAAAACAAGAAGATTTACTTTTTAAAGATGTCGGCGAAGAAGAAGTAGACGTGTTTTTAAAAAGAATCAAAATTAAATCTAAGAAAAAAAAGTTAAATCCAACAGAAATACGCTATATTGACCCAACAGCACTAATCGCAGACCTAATAATTGAATTAGACAATACTATTTTAATTATTGAATTTCAAAGTACTAATGTGGATATTGATGATAAAGACAGGTTTTTAGCGTATCTGTCAATGGTAAACTACAAAAAGAAAAGTAATAAAAAAGTTAAATTAGTGGTAATCAGCACTGCTGAAGAAAGCAAAAAAATCATTCACATACTTGAAGGTAGTGTTAAATTCACATTCGACATCTACTCCCTGATGGAAGAAGATGGGGACAATGTTATAAATAACATTGAAACTAAATTAGAAAATAACAAAGATTTTACTGATGAGGAATTAATTGATTTGTCACTAGTTCCTTTAATGGGTAGTGAAAATACCCAAGAACAACAAATCGAAAAATCAGTTGAATTGATATTATCAATTGACTTAGAAAAAAATAAAGTAAAAAATCTTGTAAAAAGTATTGCTTATTTACTCACAGACAAATTTCTAGAAGACGGAGACAAAAAAACAGCTATATGTGATGCATTAGGTGGAAAAATGAGTGCTATATACGATTACGGCCAAAGACGTGAAGAAGAAGGTATCGAAATAGGAAAAGAAGAAGGAATTGAAATAGGAAAAAAAGAAGGAAACAAAAAAATGGCAAAATATATGATTAAAAATGGTGAAACCAACGAAGAAATACAAAAAGAAACAGAATTGAGTTTAGAAGAAATAGAAAAAATCAGAAAAGAAATCTAAAATTCCAAAGATACTGTATCACCATCTTTTAGATCCAATTCTTCCCTTAATTTATTTTCTGCAATGAATTCCAAATAATTCTCTTCATGAGTAGTTTTTGCAGGAAACACAATCGCACCTTTAACCTTATCATTCAATATGGCTTCGATGTATTTTACCGCACCGAATTCTGTGTCGGGCTTTATGAGATTTTGACATTGATCTTTAATTTCATTGATTTCATCCAAATGTTCATCACTGATGATAACGTTCAGTGTTCCTGGATATGGAACGAAGCCCAGATTTTTTTCAAATTCCCTAGTGTAAAAGTCCTGTGAGAGGAAATACGCAGCTTTCCCCAAACCGGTTGTAACTTCACCATCAATTTTCATGAAATAACCTCTAATTAAATTAACAGATGTCTGATGTTAATATATAAATTTTAACTATACTTTTAATTTAATTAAATCACCAAAAATTATATTGAAATTTAAATTAAGAAATATAGATTCGATACTATAAGTTAAATCATTTTTATTAATAAACGTTTTTGAAGAAATTTATTTAACAACTAAAAACTAAAAGTAATACTATAACAAAATTTTACAGGGTAATTGAAATGGAAATAAAAACTATCTCTACAGATGTATTAATAATCGGTTCAGGAGGAGCAGGTTCAAGAGCCGCTATTGAAGTTGATGATGCCGGTTTGAAGGCAATTATTGTATCCAAAGGTCTTTCATTCAGGTCTGGCTGTACTGGAATGGCAGAAGGAGGATACAATGCCGTATTCAAGACCGTCGATAAGGACGATTCAATAGAAGCCCACATCAACGACACACTGAAGGGCGGAAGCTATCTCAATGACAAGAAACTTGTTGATAT
Organism: uncultured Methanobrevibacter sp.; assembly: GCF_947169325.1. GTDB lineage: Archaea > Methanobacteriota > Methanobacteria > Methanobacteriales > Methanobacteriaceae > Methanocatella. The sequence continues at coordinate 13,233 of NZ_CAMVPN010000006.1, forward strand.
CCTTGTCAGCGAATCACCTAAAAGGTTGATTGATCTGGAAAACTTCGGCGCACTCTTCGACCGGCAGGAATCAGGTCAGATTGACCAAAGGCCATTCGGCGGACAGACCTACAGAAGAACCTGCTATCAGGGAGACAGAACCGGTGCAGAACTTTTGAATGCTCTTAAGGAAGAAATCATCAGAAGAGACATAGAATGCATCGAAGAGGTAATGATTACATCCCTTGTAACCGACGGCGATGAAGTCATCGGTGCAACCGGACTTGACCTTAAGGACTCAAGCATTATTTACTTCCAGGCAAAAGCAACAATCCTTGCAAGCGGAGGTGCCGGCCAGCTATACCCTGTAACATCCAACACCTTCCAAAAGAACGGAGACGGTTTTGCAATATCCTACAGAGCCGGAGCGCAATTGGTTGATATGGAACAAATCCAGTTCCACCCAACCGGAATGGTAGCCCCTGAATCCAAAAAGGGAGTATTGGTGACTGAAGCCGTAAGAGCCGAAGGAGGAAAGCTAATCAACAAGGACGGCGAAAGGTTCATGAGCAAGTATGCGCCAGAAAAGATGGAGTTAGCCACCCGTGACGTTGTTGCACGCTCAATATATCAGGAAATCATTGAAGGGCGTGGAACAGAAAATGGCGGAGTGTACCTTGACATTTCCCACCTGGACGACGATTATATCGAGGAAAAGCTTGAGACAATGGTCCTGCAGTTTGAAAATGTCGGCGTTGACATCAAGCACGGACCTATAGAAGTTGCTCCAACAGCACACCACTTCATGGGCGGTTTGAAAATCAATCCTGATGCTTCAACATCCCTGAAAAACCTGTTCGGTGCCGGTGAAGTCTGCGGAGGAGTTCACGGAGCAAACCGTTTGGGAGGTAATGCCCTGGCCGATACCCAGGTATTTGGAAAGATTGCCGGTGAAAGCGCATCAAAAGCGGCAAAGGACTGTGAAATCAAAACCAACGATGAAATGGTTCAAGGCGAAGCTTCAAGAATCGAAGGACTTATCAAAAAAGGTTCCATCAAACCACAGGAATTTAAAAATAGGATTAAAAACCTGATGTGGGAAAAGGTTGCAATTGTGCGGGATGAGAAAACATTGAATGAAGCTTTAGGCCAGCTTCAGGAAATGCAAAATGAGCTGGACAGTCTTGACGTCGACGATAAAAAGCAGTACAATACCGATTTGGTGACTGCACTGGAAGTAATAAACATGGTGGAAATCTGCATCCTTACTGTAAAATCAGCAATATTGCGTAGGGAAAGCAGAGGCGCACATTTCAGGTCTGATTTTCCTGAATCCCTTGATGAATGGAAAAAGAGTATTGTATTGAGTAAAAATAAAATAGAATTTGAAGCTAGATAGCTTCTTTTAAATTTTTAATGGCTTCTCTGGCCTTGGCATAAATTTCCTGCTCATCCAAAACAGTCAGTTTTCTGTTTTCCATTAATATCTTACCGTTGCAGATGGTAGTGTCAACATTTGAACCGTTTGCAGAGTAGATAATGTTGGATGTTAATGTGGAACTGTCCGGAACCATATTGGCTGAGTCTGTGTCAATCAAAATGATATCCGCTTTTTTTCCGACTTCTATGGAACCTATTTCTGAATCCAATCCAAGTGCTTCCGCACCTTTGATTGTACCCATTGCAATGGCTTCACGGGAATTGAGTACATTAGGATCCAAAGTTGAGACCTTCTGAAGAAGGCTTGCGGTCTTGAGCTCTTCAATCAAATCAAGATTGTTGTTTGAAGAAGCGCCGTCAGTACCTATTGAAACGCAGATGCCATTTTCAATAAGCTTGGAAACAGGTGCTATTCCAGAAGCAAGTTTCATGTTGCTGCACGGATTGTGTGAAACCTTTACATTGTTTTTCTTTATGATTTCTATTTCATTATCGCTCAGCCATACGCTGTGTGCTGCAACTACATCAGGGCCTAAAAATCCGATCTTGTCCAAGTATTCGAATGGCCTTAATCCTTTTTCAGCGGAAATGTCATTGATTTCCTTTTCGGTTTCGGAAACGTGTATATGTATTCCCATATTGTATTCGTCTGCCAACTTGCGGACTTCGATTAAAAGTTCCTCTGAAGCTGTGTATGGGGAGTGCGGACCGAAAAAGACTTTGATTCTTCCGTCAGCCATTCCATTGCAGTTTTCAAATAATGTAAGATTTTCCTTAATTTCAGCCTGCCTTTTTTCCTCATCTCCGAAATCTATCATTCCATAAGAGAGTACCGCCCTTATTCCAGCTTCATCAACAGCACGGGCAACATCTTCCATGTAGAAATACATGTCGCTGAATGTAGTTGTTCCTGATTTGATGAGCTCGATAGCTCCGAGAAGGGCTCCGATATAACAGTATTCTCCATTGAGATTGGCTTCCATCGGCCATATGTGATCGTTGAGCCAGCTGTCCAGGCTTAAGTCGTCGGCAAGGCCTCTGAATAAGGTCATTGATAAATGAGTGTGAGTGTTTATAAGTCCGGGAAGCAGTATTTTTCCTTCACCGTCAATGATTTTATCGGCATTGCTTTCGTCGATTTCGTCTGCAATTTCAGCAATCAAATCATTTTTTATTAAAAGAGACTGTTTTTTTTCTTCAAAATTATTAGGATTTAAAATAAATGCATCTTTGATTAAAATAGTATTTTCTGTCATAACGACACCTTAAAAAAAATAAAAAAAGAAGCTAATAAACTTATTCTAAGTTTTTGATAGCTAATTTAATATCATCCGCTTTGATAGTTTTACGTTTTGCGACTTTTGCAACTTTGTTTGCTTCTTTAGCAACATCACGAGCAACTTCTTCTAAGTATGCAGCTAATTCAGCTTTTGCATCTTCGCTAACTCTTTCAGCACCGGATTCTTTGATAATTCTTGCGATAGGAGCTTTTGGTATTTCAGACATGTTTTTCACCTCACAATAATTTATAAACTTATTATTAATATCGTTAATAATAAGCTAAATATCACTATTATACGACTTTATATTTAAATATTTTGCAAAAATCATGTATAAATCGAAAAATAAGAACAGTAATAATAAAACTTTACATAAATAAATATATTATGAAATTAAATATAATATTGAAATGAAATAATGGAAAGATTATATGAAAATAAAAATAGCGATTCCTTCAAAGGGAAGGATAAGTGAACCTTCCATAAACATCCTGGAAAAGGCGGGACTGGGATTAATCGATAAAAACAATCGTAAACTGATTTCAAAAACATTTAACGAAAATATAGAAGTAATGTTTGCAAGAGCTTCAGATATTCCCGAATTCGTAAACGATGGAGTTGCAGATATGGGAATAACAGGTGTTGACTTAATAAAAGAAAATGAAGCAGATATAATCGAGCTTTTGGATTTGAAGTTTGGACATACAAAGCTTGTTCTGGCAGCGCCTGAAGAGTCAAATGTGAAATCAGTTGAAGACATCACACAAGACATGAAAGTCGCAACCGAATTTCCAGTGCTTACCAAAAAATACCTTGATGAAAAGGGTCTTGACTTGAAAATTGTCAAATTGAGCGGATCTACAGAAGCCGCACCGTTCATTGGAATAGCGGATTTGATCACTGACCTGACAAGCACAGGAACAACCCTGAAGATGAACCATCTGGAAATCATTGACACTATTTTGGAAAGTTCCATCAAACTTATAGCTAATGAAGAAAGCCTAAAAAATAAAAAGGAAATCATGGAAGCTGTAAGCACAAGCATTAAAGGTGTTCTTGATGCTGACCGCAAAAAGCTTGTAACAATGAATGTGAAAAGTGAAAACCTAAATAAGGTAAAGAAGGTTATGCCGTCATTAGGAGGTCTTACAATTTCAGAAGTTCTATCTTCAGAAAAGACCGTTGCGGTTCAGGCGGTAATTGATGAGAAGGAAGTTTTCAGTTTGGTCAACGACTTGAGAAATGCAGGGGCAAAGGACATACTTGTAATGCCTATCGAAAGAATAATATGAAAATCGCAATAATATACACAACTTCAAACAAATCAACTAAAAAATCTTGTGAAATACTTTCAGGCAAACTCAATTCTGATGTTAAATTGATTTCCATCGAAAATGCAAAAACATCCTGTCTTTTAAAGTATAACTTCATAATTTTAGTTGCTTCAGCCTTGGAAGGTAAAGTTCAAAACAACCTTAAGCTGTTTATTTCAAGAAATAAGAAAAACTTAAAAGAAAAACCGATAGCTTTAGCTGTGAATTGCGAACAAAACATTGACATTAGGGGAAGATTGAATAAAGCATTTACTGAAGAAATGGTTGAATCATCATATGCCAACTCAAATTTCGGTTATGAATTGGACCCGGATGAAGGAAACTTTTTACAAAAAAGAAAAATAAACAATAAGATTAAAGAATACAAAAAAGATGGGAAAAGTCTCCCAACGTTAAACATAAATGAAATTGATAAATTCGCTGATATCATAAACAAGATGATTGAAAAGAGGGTTGATTAAAATTTTTAAACTGAAAAACATAATTTCTATAAAGGATTTCGAAAAAGAGGACATCGACTATATTCTCGATGAAGCGTCAAAGCTCGAAAACATCGCCAAGTCCCGGGAGGTGTCAGAAGAGCTTAAGGGAAAAATATTGGGTTTGATGTTTTTTGAACCTTCCACAAGAACAAGAATGTCATTTGAAACATCAATGAAACGTCTGAATGGAGAATGCATAGGTTTTGAAAGCAGCGGATCCAGTTCCGTTTCAAAAGGTGAAAGCATTGCCGATACAGCAAAGATGTTTGAAGGATATTGCGATGCACTTGTAATAAGGCACGAGCTTGAAGGAGTGTCAAAATTCATTTCAGACATTGTAGACGTTCCTGTAATAAATGCAGGTGACGGAGCTGGCCAGCACCCTACCCAAACACTGCTAGATTTATACACCATCAGAAAGGTAATAGGTAAAATCGACGATTTGAAAATTGCGTTGGTCGGGGATTTGAAATTCGGCCGTACAGTCCATTCCCTGTCAAATGCTCTGGGACTTTATAAAAACGTGAAAATATATCTGGTGTCCCCGCCTGAGCTCAAGATGCCTGAAGAGGTCCTGCATGACATAAACAAAACAAACATCACCTGGGAAGAGGTGGATTCTATTGAAAAAATCATTGATGATGTTGATGTCTTATATGTGACAAGAATTCAAAAAGAGCGTTTCGCAGACATTGAAGACTACATGAAAATAAAAGGCGCGTATATAATAAATAAAAAAATGCTTGAAGGCAAGGATTTGATTGTTATGCATCCTTTGCCTAGAATTGATGAAATCGACACTGACGTCGACAATACCAAATACAACAAGTATTTCACTCAGGCCGCAAATGCCGTTCCGGTGAGAATGGCAATATTAAAAACATTGATTAAAAACAACCCTAAATAGAAAAGAGGGTTGTTTCAAGTAATGTTTCATCGCATTGAAGTTTTATGATGTTTGTTCTGCCCTTTCCACGGCCACGTGAAATTGTGTTTGTTGAAATTATACCCAATAATTCAAGTTCATTGATGAAATCGAAGATTCTTCTGTAGGTTACGGCGTCCTTTTTTGATATCTCCTTGTATTCATCATATAATTTTCCTGAAGAAATCTCTTCACCCTGTTTTGTCAGATTTAAGATAGCTTCCAAAACCCTTTGCTGCTGTATAGGTAGGGTTGAAATGATTTCAATAACCTTATTGTGCTCTATTGTATCCTTGGCCAGTCTTACATGTTCACCAGTGACTGTTTCTGAATCATCATCGAAAGCCAGTTCGCCTGCGCTTTTAAGTAAATCAAGAGCGTATCTTGCATCACCTTCCTCTTTAGCTGCCATTGCAGAACATAAAGGAATCACGTCATCTTCCAAAACACCTTCCTGGAAGGACAATTCAGCCCTTTCTGATAAAATGTCTGAGAGCTGATCTGCTCCGTAAGGAGGAAATACAATTTCCTTGTCGTTGAGGCTGCTGTTTACCCTGGACTTAATTAGGTTCTTGAAGTCCAGATAGTTGCTTATGCATAAAACTGAAACGTTGTCTGTTCTGGTCAGGGTATACAATATTCCATCGCCGTCCTTATTAAGCAGAATGTCAATTTCGTCCAAAATGACAATCAATTGCAGTTTTTTGCCGTAAGTGTTTTTTAACCTGAATGTTTCCCTGAATGTGTTTACGACTTCAGCCTTGGTCCATCCACGGTTCGGAACTGTACGTCCCATCCTATTGCACAGCTCTGCAATAACCTGATATTCTGTTGTATAATCAGTGCATCTTATATGTTCGACCTTGACGAAAACTTTCTTTTTGTCTGCGATTTCAATTAGCTGTTCACGTGCAAATCTTGATGCTGCGGTCTTTCCTGTTCCTGTCTTGCCGTAAAGAGTGACGTTGGCAGGAGTGACACCGTTTAAAACATCAACCCAATACCTGGCGATTTGCCTGATTTGTTCCTCCCTGTGAACAAGTTTTTCTGGAAGATATCTGTGATCCAGCGGTTTCTTATTTTTGAAAATCCGCACGGATGACAACTTCTCCATATCATTCTCAATTTCTTCAAAAACGTTTGACATTATAACACCACAATAAAATTAACGAGTATAATTTCCAGTGTTAATAATATTATGGACCTAATAAATAAAGGTTTTTATTACTAATATTGCTGAAAGTTAATAAAATTGCAATAAAACTGAAAAATTAAATTCACCAAATCTATTTGTTTGACATTAACAGTTGTAAAACTTATTCTTTTTAAAATATTCAATCATATATATCATATAATTTGAAATTAAACTTAAATATTGATTTAAATTTAAAACATGAAATAGGACTATTTCAAATATAATATAATGATTTCAAGTGTAACAATTTAGGATAGACAGGAAAAATACGTCCTCAGATGGCTCAAATAAGGAAATTTTAAAAAAAAATATCATGATTTATCATCAAGACAGAGAGGTGTGTTGCAAGTGTAATGAATTTTAGGCAGGAAACGAAAATCGAGACATGCATTTCAAGTGTAACAAAAATGAAAAATTGACCTGACTTTGTAAAATTTACATAAAAATAACAGAATGAGCTTAAAATGAAAAATAAAGAAAAAATAAAGAGTTAAATTTCAAGTGTTTACAGTTGAAATATACCCCTTCAATCTTAATATACCCCCGCAAAGGGGTTATACTTGAAATGCACCTCTCCCTCTAAATGAACATGTCATTTTCGTTTTGAGGTGCAATATCGGCATTGACAAAATTGATGTCAATCAGCCAGATGCAATGTAATTTTGCCTTAAAGACTCTTTTCAATGTTGTAAACAATCTATCTTTAGTCAAACCGTCTTCAAATATCTGTTCGGTAATGACAAACTGATGCAAAATGTTCTGATTTATCTGCAGTTCAAAGTCAACCAAAAACTGGCTTAAACCAACATTCAAATCCATGATGAAATTCTTGTTTGTTTTGGCATCTGCAGATCTCATCAGGTCCTGATGCTGCGGAGCGACTTGGGTAGCGCATGCGATAATAATACAATCCTTACCCTTAGGCTTTACAACATCCATAATATTCTCTTTTGGAAACTCGACAATGAAATGAAAATCGGCATTTTCGTCATATTTCATTTCTCTTAAAATATCTTCGTCAAGTAACCATTTTTCAACATCTTCTTCGATATTCATATTATCATCTTTAAATTTAATAATAAATTATTTATTTTTTTATTATATATAATATAAACTATGATTGAATATAATAAATTGATATTTGAAATATTTTCCATAAAATCGGATTCATTTGAGTTATTTTTATTTATTATATTCTCACTGTTGGTTTCACTTGCAATTGACCTCATCTGCGGTGAGCTGCCGACTAAAATACATCCGGTTGTTATTATCGGTTCATTTATCAATTTTTTTAAAAGCAAGTTCATCGCCATGAAAAGCAAATTGTCAGGTCTGCTTCTGGTTTTGTCAACAGGAGTATGTGTAAGTGTATTATTATATATTTTATATTCTATTTTTTCAATAAATGGCATATTGTTGTTTATATTCTTTTCAGTAATGTTGTCATCGACTTTTTCAGTGAATATGCTTTTGAGGACTGCTGTTGACGTCAAGGCTGATCTTGATGAAAGCATAGATAAGGCAAGAAAATCAGTGTCATATTTGGTAAGCAGAAACACAGGTGAACTGACTGAAAGCTTCATAGTATCCGCTGTGATTGAAAGTCTGAGCGAAAACATAACAGATTCATACATTGCTCCAATATTTTACTTTGCGATATTTGCAGTTGTGATTATGATATGGCCATTTGACAATCAATTGTATTTTCTGCTGCTGATTCCGATGATTTACAGAATGTTCAACACCCTCGATGCAATGGTGGGCTACACTACCGATGAACTGAAGAATATCGGTTACGTTCCGGCAAAGGCCGATGATGTTTTGAATTATGTTCCAGCAAGAATAGCAGGCGCTTATGTTGTCATCTCAGCATATCTTCTTAAACTCAACGGCAAGAACAGCTATAGGATGCTTAGAAGGGATGCAAGAAAATGCCCTAGTCCAAATTCAGGATTTACTATGGCAACAACCGCAGGGGCACTCAACATTCAGTTAATCAAAAAGGGAACATATGTTTTAGGAGATGCAAACAAGGAAATAGGAAAGGATGACATTACCAAAGCGGTTAACCTGTCAAGAATGACAATAGCGCTGTTTACATTAACAATATTAATCTTACTGACATTAGTGTATGTGATATTATGAGAATAGCAATCGTTTCAGTTTCAGATAAAGGAAAAGAATTGGCATTGAAGCTTAAGGACAAATTGGATGATGATTCAACAATAATCAGGACTGACCTGTATCATAAGAATGTTAAAAAATACCTGAAGATTGCATTTTTCGAATATGATGCTATAATCGCCATTATGGCTTCAGGAATACTTATCCGGTCCATCGCTCCATACCTCCACTCCAAAACGACTGATCCTGCTGTCGTAAACATTGACGATAATGGCAACTTCGCCATATCCACTCTGTCAGGTCATTTGGGAGGTGCCAATAAGCTTTCAAACAAGATTGCAGAACTGATTGGGGCAACACCCGTCATCACCACTTCCACTGACGTCAATAAGAAACTTGGAATTGACGTTCTTGCAAATGATTTGTATTTATCAATTGATGATACCTCAGAGATTCTGTTTTTCAACAAGGCAATTCTTGAAGGCCGTGAAATCACATTCACTGTAAATTCTGAGAAAAACTTCGATTATCTGTTTGAATATCTAAACAATACAAGATTTGAGATTAACGTTTCAATATTGCAGTCCTCAAGTGTAAATGCAGATGAAATTCATGTCAGCCTGGACGGCCATGAGATGGTGTTGAAGGAAAAGAGGATTGTTGTTGGAATAGGCTGCAGGCGTGGCAAGGAGTGTGAAAGGATTCATGAAGGATTTGTAAAATCCATAGGTGAATTGAACATTCACATATCAAGGGTCAACATGCTTGCATCAGCCGAAATCAAAAAGGATGAGAAAGGCATTCTGGAATTGTCAGATCAATTAGGTATTCCTGTTAATTTCGTTGAACTCGAAAGATTAAGTCTTTTCGAGTCACCTGACATTCAAAAATCAGAGTTTGTTAAATCTAAATTTGGAATTTATGGCGTTTGCGAGCCTTCAGCTTTAATTATGGCTGGATTTGATTCAAAACTGATTTATAAAAAGACTTCATATGATGGCGTAACCATAGCCATCGCTATATCTAAATAAAATAAATAAAAAAAGAAAAAGTAAAATTAGATGGATTCTAATTTTGAGAGAACTTCCCAAATTAAAGTTCTTGCATGAACCGGAATATTTGGATCGTTACTGATTTCGTCTAATTTTCCTAATACTGTACTTATTCTCACGGACTGATCCTGTTCCTCATCTTTTAATAAGTCGTTGGATTGACTTGCAGCCTCTCTGATGTTACGAGGTACAGTGTTGTTGTCCATAATGTATTCAAGTATTTCACATACTTCATCTATAGTTTGATTACTCATAATACTCCCTCCAAAAAATTCATTAAAAACAAGTAAATAAGTATTATAAAATATATTTGTTCGGATTATCTTTAAATATTTTGTGGTATTTTTCAATATTTTTCAGTAGAAAAATTTATATTAAATTAAATTGAATTATTATACATGTCAGATATAAGCAAAACAACTATAAATTTACCTGTGGACTTGAAAAAAGAATTAAAAAAATTAGCAATAGATGAAGATACTTCATTATCCGGATTAATCATTAAAATGATTGAAGAAGGAATGGCAAGTAGAAGTAAAACTGTTATTTCAGATGAAGATTAGATTATATCTTCAACTGAATTTAACATATAAGTAATAAATTGGGTTTTAGCAGACTCTTCAATGAATACCGCAAGGGATTCAGCTTCTTTTAGATTTTCACCTACACAAATAACACCATGATTTTTCAAAACTAGCACATCATCGTCTCCAATGCCTTCGCTGGCTTTTTTGGCAAGCTCATTTGATCCTGGCTTTTCATAATCAATTTCTGGTAAATAAGGTTTTTTTATCGCTCCGAAACCTTCAAGCCTTTTTATTTTCTTGTCTGAAAATGCAAATCCTGTTGCGTAAGGTGAATGTGTGTGGACAATTCCATTGACGTCAGGCCTTTTTTTATAGATTTCTATGTGCATATTTACTTCTGAGGATGGTTTTCCGTTTGTTAATGTGTTTGCATCCAAATCAACAAGAACGATATCCTCTTCTGATAAATCTGACAATGATTTCAGGGTAGGGGTTATTCCAATGATGTCTCCGTTTTCCCCTTTGAATCTTGCGCTTATGTTTCCTGACTTACCGGAAATCAGGCCTTTTTCATAGATGTTTTTTCCGACATTTATTATTTCTTGAACATTCTTTTTCATCGATCCACCTTATTTATAAGAATTTGAAATGCTTGTATTTGCCCTTATGGATGACAGGAACCTCTGCAGGTGTAGGCATAATATTGTGAATTTTCTGGAAGCTTGTCTGAGTCTGGAAGGTACCTGAATTGATAAGGTGTATTCCATTGAATCTTCTGTATGAGTTAACGTGAATGTGTCCTGTATGGAAAATGTCCGGCACCTCGTCAATTACAAGATAATCCTCAAGTTCTGAAGCCAAAGGTGTTCTTTCACCATAAATCGGTGCCAAATGCCTTTTCTTGAGAATCTCTTCCATTAACAGATCACTTTTTTCGTATGTAAATTCCTTGACGGCCATTACCAGATCGTCAAAGCTGCGCCCGTGATAAATGAGAACATTGATGCCGTCAAGAGACACTACACCAGGATTTGAAATGAATTCGACATTGTCAAGTTCATAGAGGGCCTTAGCGTACTCTTCAGGAACAGCAGGCTGCGGTTCAGCAACTCTTGATGCGTCGTGGTTTCCAGGAGCGATGATGATTTTGATGTCGCTTCTGATGTTTCCCAATAGCCTTGCAGCCTCTTCGTACTGTTTTGTGATGTCCTTGATGACCAGTTCCTGGTCCTGATTAGGATACACTCCGATACCGTCCACGATATCTCCTCCTATTATGAGATATTTGACGTCTTCTGCAACCCTTCTCTGGCTTTCATCACCGTATTCGCAGTTGATCCAATCGATGAATCTGTTGAATGCGTCTTCAAGAAATGTAAGGCTTCCGATGTGGACATCTGACAGGAACACTATACCGAAGTCCATTTCCTTTTCGGGAATTCTCAGGACTCCAGGATTTATGATCTGCTGGCCGAATGCAAAGTGGCGGTCATCGCTTTTGTTTGCAATGACTCCTATAACCTCATCCCTTACAAGCTTTTCGGCTTCGGCAAAGAGTTCATCGTTGTTGTGTGAAAACAGAATTGAAATGGTTCCTGTGTCGTCCTCGAATTCGACAATCTTGTGACCGTTTTTACTAGTCCTTATTTCACGAACCATTAATATAAGACTTAAGCTGTCCTGTGAATCGTCAATGTCAGCTATTTTTGTGAAATTCCTGAGTTCAGGCCTCTTTGACAGGATGTTTGCAAGCTTTTCATACCTGCTTTTAAAGTAAGCGATGAGGTTTTCGATTTCTCCGCTTGTGTATGATTTCTTGCTTGTATCCTGAATGATTTTGAAGTCATATTCGACGTTTGACTTCTGCATATTCCTCTTGAACTGAATCTTTTCATCCTTCACGGTTTCTGAAGCCTCAACGATTGTCTGGTTGACATGCTTTTCAGGCTTGTCGGTGTCCTTTTTGAGGTTTTCGATTGATGTAGGCTTAACAGATTCAGTTTTTACCTCTTTTTTAGGCTCTGCAGGTTTTTGAACTTTAGGTTTTGCTTTAATTTCTTTTTTGATTTCAGCAGGTTTTTGAACTTCCTTTTCAGGTTCTGGTTTTGGTTTTTCAACTTCAGGTGCAGGTTTAACTTCCTTTGCAGGCTCTTTAGTCAAAGTTTCCTGACTGGTGCTGTCGGGTTTTGCCACATTGCCTGTAAGTTCATCGATGGTTTCGCTGCTTACGCAAACTAGATCTTTGGATGTAAACTTATCACCTTTTAATTTGACTATTAATGAAGATGCAAAATCTAAAGGATTTTCTGCACTAATGACTTTGTCATATGCTTCAGGTGATAGGTTGATACCCTTTTTTGCAAATTTTAATAGAATTTTATTAGTTGACATATTAATTAAAATTTTAATTGTCAATGTTAATAAACTTTGAGAATTTTACTTTGTGTTTTTGATTTTTCCTTGTGAAATTGTTTTTAACATAGTTATCTTTATTATATATTAGAAATAAAATTAAAATATTATAGTAAGTTGTTATTCGATTAACAATATGATAGTGATAAAATGGCAAATAAGGTAGTTAGAATTATTTTAATAATTGTTTTATTTATTGTATTTTTTGAATTAGGTCTTTTCGGTTCATATACAATAGTTACCGCTGAAGCTCCGAATATTCAAGGGTTGATAGATATGCAAATTTCCAAAATCACAGGCTTTTTCAGTCCCGAAAACGTCAATCAGGTTTTGGTAAAGGATCCTACTCCGCTGACCATTTCAAACAAGAAAGACGTTGCCCTGCAAATGGAGGAGCTGTCGAAGGTTGATGGAGTTAATTACGAATCCATAAACGTTACAACCTATGAGGACCCTGACAACAGCGAGCTTAATGTAACCATTCAGGCTTTAGGTTACGAGTCTCCTAATTCAACATCCGGTCAGATTGTCATCAGCCAAGTGCCTTCATACAAGATTATAGCATATGGTGTTGCTTCTTACAAGAGCGGAGGACTGATGGTAGACAAGGATTCAGTTACAATAAATTCAGTTTTAAAATTGTATTAGTGGTTAATATGATTAATGTAATAGGTATTGGTCAAAATAGAGAAAACATGACTTTGGGAGCCGTAAAGGCAATCGAAGAGTCTGATGTCATTGTCGGATACAAGAAATACATCTCACAGATTGAGGATTTGATAGTCGGCAAGGAAATTATCAAGAAAGGTATGGGCGATGAGATAGCAAGAGCTGAATTTGCTATCGAGAAAAGTTTGGAAGGCCAAACCGTTTCATTAATTAGTTCCGGAGACCCAGGTGTCTTTGGAATGGCTAATGTATTGTTTCAGATTGTAAGCAAATATGGCGATGATGTCGAGATAAAGGTTTATCCTGGCGTGTCTGCTCTCAATTATTCTTCAAGCCATTTGGGAGCGCCTCTGCATGATTTTGCTGCAATCAGCTTAAGCAATATTTTAACTCCATTATCCGAAATAGAAAAGAAACTGAGATTCGCTCTTGAAGCCAATCTGATTGTGGCCATCTACAATCCTATAAGCAAAACCAGAAAGGAACCTTTCAGAAGATTCAAGCAATGCGTGCTTGACATCAAAGGAGAGGATGCACTGATAGGTATCATAGACAGTACCTATGAGCCTCCAAAGGCTACAATCGTCAAGATTAAGGATTTGACAGAAGACATTGTCAACATGTCCTGCACACTTATTGTAGGCAATGACCTGACCTACGTTCAGGACGGAAAGCTCATAACTCCAAGAGGATATGTCATCAGGTCTCAAATCCATCCGCTATCAAAAAACCATTATGAAATGTTTTTGGACGGCAACATCGGCCACGGACCTAACCGTGAATGCGAATTTTATCCATGCCACTATGAAGGCCAGTACTGCGATTTCTGCTATTGTCCGTTTTATCCTTGCGGTGATTCTTCAACAGGCGGAGAATGGATTAAAGGCAAAGACGTTTGGAACTGCAAGGAATGCATGTGGCTTCATGAAAAGGAAGCAGTCGAATGTCTAAGGGAGCCTTTGGAAAATATTTTAGAAGATGTTGAAGATTTGAAAACCAAGAAAAAAACTTTATTGAAGCTTAGAAGAGCTTGCTTATTGAAAACCAATCCAAATGATCTTTAGGGGTATTTAATTGTCAATTAAAAACTTATTAATAGAAATGAAAAACATGTCGGAACTTATGGTTGACTTGGCTTACTCGGCCGTTCTATTCAACAGCAAAGCCGCTGCAGAAGAGGTTATCACTTTAGAAAATGAAGTCAATGCAATGAATTATGAAATCAAAAAGGAATCATTGGTTGCGGCACGTTCATATGAGGATGCTGAAAAACTCACAGCATTGCTTGAAATTGCAGAAGCCGCTGAAAGTATGGCAAACGCTGCAAAGGATTTAGCTGATTTAGTGATTAAAGGAATTAAACCTCATCCAGTATTTAAAATGGTTATGGAAGAATCAGACAAAAGTATTGCCAGAGTGATTGTTGATGAAAATTCAGATTTGGCAAACAATACTTTAGGAGATTTGCTTTTGGTAAACCGTACCGGTATGAGAGTAATCGCCATCAGAAGAGGAACATCATGGATTTACGGTCCTGATAAGAATACAACCATTTTACCGAACGATACTTTAATTTTAAAAGGAACAGACGAAGGTGCCGATTTGCTTGAAAAATTGGCTGCAGGAACCTGTTCACTTGAAGATATTCCAGAAGAATTAGAAGATGAAGACTAGGTTGTGAAAATATGATTATAGGTAGTGATAATTGTGAAAGACAAACAGAAGAAGATTCGCAGTTCACTATCTATGCAAGCATTTTCCAGCTTTTATGCCGAGCATAACTCAGTCATAAAGGAGGGACTCATAGCCCTTCTGATTTGTGCCGTAGGAGACCTGATAGCAGGTATTATCCTAGGCAAAATGACCTTCTTTTTAGAAACATTCCCAGGATTGCTAGTAGTCATTCCAGGTGCAATCGGAATGAGAGGAAACATTTTCGGGTCATTCGCTTCAAGGCTGTCAACAAGCCTGCACATCGGTTTGATATCTCCTGAATTTGAATTTTCCGAAGATTTGAATAACAATATCTTCGCTTCATTTGTTTTGACACTTGTTTTATCCATATTTTTAGGAATTGTAGCCAAGATATTCTGCATTCTGCTTCATTACCCTTCAATGGAACTGATTGACTTCATATTGATCTGTACAATAGCGGGAATAATATCCAATCTGATAATGCTTCCGATTACCATGTTCGTTTCATTCAAAAGCTATGAGCACGGCTGGGACCCAGACAATATCACAAGCCCAATTATAGCGGCATTTGGAGACCTTTTCACCCTTCCGGCAATAATCGTATCAATCTTTATATTGAATGCATTGGATGTTAGCATCATCGTAAAGGACATTGTTCTGGTCATTATCCTAATCAGCGTTCTGGTAAGTTTCATACACTGCTACCGCATGTCTGATGAGACAAAAACCATTTTAAAGCAATCCACTCCTGTCCTGCTTTTATGCTCCTTTTTGGGAGGTTCCGCAGGAGGAATCCTCAACAGTTCCGTTGAAACACTGCTGACAAATCCTAGTCTCCTGACACTGGTTCCGCTCTTTTCAGGAGAATGCGGAAGCCTCATCAGTATTTTAGGAGCAAGACTGTCATCCGGACTCCACTCAGGTCTTGTTGAACCGTTGTCCAGACCTTCAGGTGAAGCGCTTCACAACTTTGGAATCTGCTACATGTTGACCATAGTCATGTTCCCGTTAATCGGAATACTTGCCGAAAGCTCATCATTGATGTTCGGCACAATTGGCGTCGGATTCGATAAGATTATTCCAATCAGCACATTGTCCGGATTGATTTTAGTTACCATCATGGTATTTCTTGTATATTACGTCTCCACAGTCTCATACAACCATAATCTTGACCCGGACAATATTGTAATTCCGATTTCAACAAGCATCACCGACTCCATTTCAAGCCTTATACTGATATCAGTATCACTGATCATTTTAGGCATGCTGATTTAGTACCACGCCTTCAGGATTAAGTTGCAGTCGTTTGTCCTGAAATAATCATAGTTCAGATTTCTTTTATCAAAGCCTTTCGGAACTGACACCAGCACTGCCTTTGCATGGGGCTTGTCGAGATGGATGAATACAACCGCACTTGAATCGCCATAGAAGCTGAACTCATCGTTGATGTAGATTCTGTTTGATATAGGAGTCTGCCAGTCCTTGCCCTTTGCCACCACTGTCGTATCAACAAAATAACTGACGTCTTTTTGCTTTGAATCAATCAGCAGGTAGTAATCCGACTTTCTCAGGTTTCCTTCAAAGACCTTGAAGTAGCTGCAGCTGTCCTTGTCTTGGTTGTGCTTGTGATTGCACTTTCCCGGATTTTGAAAGTCCTTAAGGACATATTTTTTATAAAAGTCGCATTTGACAAGCCTGTTCACACTAAAGACGTCTCCTTTCTCGTTTTGATTCCCGATTTTTACACTTGAAATGCTACTCTCCTGCGGAACCAGCTCAAGTGAGGTCTTGAGTTTCGAGTCGAAAAGCTTCCGGTCGATGAGCTTTTTGTAGTTCTTGCCAAGCACGGTAAATTTCACATACGAAACGCTGTTTGGAATCACTTCACCATGCTCATTTATGATTGCAAGGCCTGGTGTTCCCTTTTCATACTTTTCCCAGTTTTCAGGCACTCCTGGATTGTTGATGAGATTATCAACGAATTCTGAAATCAGATTTTCCGTGTTTTCCATTTCGGATGCCTTCACGGTCTTTTGTGTCATGATTTCTGAGTAGTTAAGCACAACGCCGCATATTATCACAATGACAATCATGACGAGCGCTATTTCAACCGTTGCGTTTCCCCTATTGTCAATCATTGTAATACAACCCGTATTTCTTTCTGTGTGAACTGTCCAAAATCAGACTGTCAATGTCAAGCTTGTCTATTTTCTGGCCCGGATAGTGGTCTGAGAATACCACATGGTCTGAACATGAGATTGAATCATTTACAAGAGGCGTATGCGGCTGGATGAAGACTTCCATTCCGTAATGCGGGCACTTTCCCTTGCCCTCCAGCCTGCATAGATAGCAGCTTCCGTCAGCGCTTTCATGGAAAAATCCCTGCTTCAGGCAATCCTTCATGACTTCACCGTTCCTGTCCCCGTGATGAATGTAAGGGTCATAGGGACACTTTTTGATGTAGAGAGGTGTTGTTGCAAATGCATAGGATAGTGGAGAGTCTAAATTCCTTATTTTCAGATATCTTGTAAGGGCATTCTTGTAGTTGAGCTTGTCTCCCTGATAGAACACTCCCGAAGCAACGGACAGCTTTGCAAGAGGCAGGGGATCCTTCAGCCCTTCGATGGAAACGTTCTTTTCGATGATTTTGGAAAACCTGTTGCTGTTCTTTTTGACGTTCAGCTTCACTTTAAACAATACCTTCCAGGGCGAATCCGTACTTTCGACGGACAGCACCTCAGAAGAGATGTCAGCATCATATTTCTCCTTGAATTCCTCATTTTTACTTGACAATTTCTTGTTGAGATTCTTTTTAAGCTGGTCTTCGCTGTCAAGCAGCTTATATGTATGGTAAACCTTTTCGCAGGCATCATACAGCGAATCCCTTCCTAGAACTTCAATATTGTTTGAGTAATCGTCAATGATATACTTGAAATTGTCATTCTCCTGTGAGTCAATATTTTCATTGTCAATATAATTTACTGTCGTAAAAACAATTATAGCCACCAACAACAATGTTGTTATCAGAATGACTGTCGTACCTAATATTAAATTACCGTTTGAATCGATTTTCATTATTAAAGATATGACCTGATTTTATAAATTTTATATCGAAGTGCGACTGTATGATTTTGCACAAATGTGTATTACTTTTTTGAAAAAACCCGTAAAACAGTAATAAAAAAAATACTTATTTATATTATCATTTAGATATTATACATATTGAAAATATATGGAGGATTTACATGTCAGATACTGTTAGAACATGGCGTCATATTCAACAAAGATACAATCTTATAGGTTCAAAATGTACCACCTGCGGGGAACTGTTCTTCCCGTCACGTGTAGTTTGTCCTAACTGCAGAAGAAAAGGTAATCTTGAACCGTTCCAGTTCAGCGGAAAAGGTAAAATTCACACATTTTCAGTAATCAGATCCGCTCCTGATGACTTCAAGAAAGCAGCTCCTTATGCAGTTGCTGTAATTGAACTCGAAGAAGGTGCAAAATTAACATCCCAACTTGTAGACTGTGATGTTGACGATATTGAAATTGGTGATGATGTAGAAATGGTATTCAGAAGAATCAGAGAGGATGGAAAAGACGGAGTTATCTCTTATGGATACAAGTTCAAAGTCATCAAATAATGCCGCTGTCATTCTGGTAAGTCACGGAAGCACTCTGCCTTATGCTGAGGAAGTGTTCATCGAAATCAAGGAAAAGTTCATTAAAGCCACAAGTCTGGCCACTGAAATTGGCTACATGAAGGTTTCAGAACCTACAATTGCCGGAGCAGTCGAAATATTGAAAGAGGAAGTTGAAGATTTAAATAAAATCATCGCCCTTCCTGTGTTTTTGGCTCCAGGAATTCATACAAACATTGACATTCCGCAATTGCTCGGATTAGAACCATTGGAAGTCGACCCGAGATGTCCTGATGGAAACTATCCTCCGGAACATTACCTTTCAATAGCCGACGACGTTGACTTCGACGGTGAAATAGAGCTTTTGGAGTCAATCGGGCCTCGTGATGAGCTTTTAAAAATCATCGACAAAAGAATCGATGAGGCATTGGCCGATTCAAAGCTTGACGACAGTGCAAAAACAGGAATTTTGCTTGTAACCCACGGTTCCAGATTGAACTACAACAAGGAATTTGCAACCGCACTATATGCAAAATTCGAAAAGACCTGTGATTTGCCATCCAGTTTCGGATTCATGGAACTTTGCGGACCTAGCATCCCGGAATCCATCAACAAGTTGGTTGATGAAAACGACTTGGAAAGACTGGTCGTTGTTCCTGTCTTCATTGCTCCTGGAATGCACACAACCCACGACATCCCGCATATTCTAGGATTTCTGGAAGACCATGAACATTCACATGACCACAATCACGGTGACCATGTCCATGACCTGACTCCTGTCGAGTTTGACGGTGAAATACTGTATCCGGAACCAATCAAAGCGGATGATATTTTAATAGAAATTTTAGTTGATATGGTAAATGAAAAATTATAGATTTTTCATATATTTTTTTGAAGAAATTTTTAATCAAGATAACTTAATAGAATTTAACTTATAATTTAATGGAGATTTTAACATGACTGAAAAAACTGGAATCTTACTTTTAAGCCACGGATCAAGACTGGATGATGGTGAAGAAGTAATTAAAGCTTATAAAGAAATGTATGCTGAAGAATTTCCTGAATACCCTGTAGAATACGGGTTCATGGAAATCAGAAAACCTGGCATTCCCGAAACAATCAAAAAATTAACAACAGAAAACGATTTGGATAAAATCATCGTCGTTCCTGTCTTTGTAGCTCATGGGCTTCACACAAAAAGAGACATACCTTCCATATTAGGTATTGAAAGTGATTTTGACGCTGAATCAGTATCAGGTCATCATCACCACCATCATGACCACGACCATGATCACGGCCACGACCACGGACATCATCACCACCACCATCATGACCATGATGAGGAAGAAGTGGAATTTGACGGCGAAATCATCCTCACCGACCCGTTAGGCATTGATACACGTTTATACGAAATCATCAAAGACAGAGTTTCAGACAACTTATAGTTCTGAAACCAAATTTTTTCTTTTTTTTAGATTAACTATATTTATTTTAAAATTTATACTAATATTATGACCTTAAAAGTCTCTGATATTGGTGAAAAAGAATTGGTTAAATATATTATTGCGAATTCAAATGAAATCACTCCCGATGATTGTGCAATAACTAGTTTGGACGGAAATAATTTAATTTCAACATGCGACATGATGATTCAGTCCAGACATTTTCCCGATAACATGACTTATCATGAAATGGGATTCAAGTCAGTCACAGCTAATGTAAGCGATTTGGCATCAATGGGTGCAAATCCATTGGGATTTTTATTGTCTATTGCCATACCTAAGGATTTGGATTTGGATTCATTCAAACAAATCATTGATGGTGTTTTAAGCGCCTGCAATTACTATTCTATTCCGTTAATCGGTGGTGATACGAATGAGGCTTCTGAAATTATTATTTCCGGTACTGCTCTTGGTTTATGCGACAATCCCTTGCTGAAAGATTCATACAATGACGGCGATTTTTTGGCAGTGACTGGTGATATTGGCCATGCCGCATTAGGTTTCAATCTCAATGATAGGGATAACGTTTACGTTGAAAAGGCATTGAAACCAATAGCTAGAATAAATGAGGGCATTTTAATAAAAGATGCGGGAGCAACTTCCGCAACCGACATCACCGATGGGCTTGCAAGCGAACTCTATGAAATGAAAAGGGAAGGATTTGGATTCATGATTTATGAGGAAAAACTTGGCATTTCAGAGCAATATAAGGAAATCTGTGAAAAATTAGGCTTGAATTATCTTGATTTGATATTGCATGTTGGAGAGGATTTTGAACTCTTGTTCACGATTGGTGAAGATAATCTGGATAAATTAAACATTGACTATAACATCATAGGTAAAGTTAATCGTTCAAATAAAGTCGAGCTTACTTTGGAGAATAGTATTGTCGTCGAAATCAAAAACAAGGGCTATGAGCATTATGTTAGTGAATAATAACCTTTACAAAAAAAGTTCAAAGTCACAAAAGATTAGATGTGAAATATGTGCAAACTATTGTAAAATAGCGGACGGTAAAGTTGGAATATGCAGACAGCACAAAAACATTAACGGAGAGCTATTTGATGAATCATATGGTATAGTTTCATCCTTGAGTCCCGATCCAATTGAAAAAAAGCCTTTGCATCATTTTTTACCAGGCACATTAACATATTCAATCGGCGGTTTTGGGTGCAACATGACTTGTTTGCATTGTCAGAACTATATGATATCACATGAATATGATAAGTTTTCACGAGGCATTAAGATAACACCAGAAGCCATCGTGGAAAATGCACTTAGCTATGGATGCAAGTCAATTGCTTGGACCTATAATGAACCTACTATACACTTGCCATTCAACAGGAAAACTTCTCTTCTTGCAAAGAGTCAAAACCTGAAAATAATATATGTCAGCAATGGATATTACTCAGACAAGTCTCTCGAAGAGGTACTGAATTTTGTGGATGCGTTCAACATAGACTTGAAATCGATGTCTGAGGATTTCTATAAGAAGGTATGCGGAGCTGACCTGGATATAATTTTGGATAATCTTAAAAGAATTTACATGGAAGGCAAACATTTGGAAATAACAAATCTGATAATAAACGGCCATAACGATTCAAGCGATGAAATTAAAGAATTATGTGACTTTGTTGTTAATGAATTGGGTCCTGAAGTTCCTCTTCACTTTACAAGGGCATTTCCATACTATAAGATGAAAGATATTACCCCAACAAATCCGGAGATATTGTTTGAGGCTCAAAAAATAGCAAAAAATAAAGGAATTGAAAATATTCACTTAGGGAATATTTAAAAATCAATTGACTGATCTTTCTGTATCTGGTTGCCGTTCCATGCCTGCAGGCTGGTCCACTCTGCAAACGGTGCTGTCCAGAAAGGATCATCTTCAGGCAAACCCAATGTCAGGAACACGGTACAGCACATGTAAAGGCTTCCGGTGTTAATGTCGCTTTCGGAAATGTCCATCTGTGAGCCCTGAAGACCTACAATCAGCCATCCTGCACTGTTGAAGTTCCTGTTGTCACCGAACTGCTTTCTCAAGATTCTTGTAAGTGCGCTTCTCACCTGGGCAGGGTTGATGTTTCTTGGAAGGGCCTTTAAAAGGGCGGCCTGTGCAAGCAAATGGAAAACTCCGCAGCGGTAGGCAAGGCAGCTTCCCAAAAGAGGATAGGTCGCTTCAGGTGAAATTGTCCTTTCGAGCTGTGAGGACAATCTGGAAGACCTCATTAACTGGACGTCCAAAAATTCCCCTTCGTTGATTCCGTACTTTCTCATTACTTTGAGGATATCGTTGAGCATAGGATGAATCACGATGCTGTTGAAGTATCCTGCAGTGAAGTCTTCACCGTCTGAGTAGATTCCGTCTCCAACATAGAATTCGTCACGGAATCTGCGAACTCCATAGCTTAAACGTTCCTTGTCGCATTCTCCGGTAAATTCCAGAAGGGCAGCTTCAATCATTGAAGTGAACAAAAGCCAGTGGTTTTCATAAGGAGCGATGTTTCTGGTATTCTTGAGCTCCCTGATGATTCTTGCCTGGTCGTCCATCTGCAAGTTGAGCCAGATCTGGTTTTTGGCTCTGAGTAATCCTTGAGCAAATAGTGCAACGTCAACCAGGGACTGTTTAGGTTCCACAACAAAAATGTAATCGTTATTGTTCGGATTCACGGCATTTGAAATGGCTTTCAGGGTTAGTTTAATGTACTTTTCACGCAGGATTCCCTCTTCTGTGGAATCGGGTCCCAGTTCCATCCATGCTGAGATTCCGTTGAAGACACGTGCAAAGGCTTCAAGATATGAAAACTTCTGATTTTCAAGGCTTGTTGATTCGTAAGGCATGTTTTTCCTTAATGTTCCTTTTGCAAGGTTTCCCAATACCGGAGTTGTGATTTTACGCATGATTGAAATCCAATACTCCCTGTCTTCAATTATATTTGGGGTTTCTTCTATAACTGGCTCTTCTTTTTTCTTTAATCTACTAAAAAATGAATTACTCATGTAACATAATTTGTTATACATGATATATAAATTTTATAAATATCAAAAATGCCGATTTTTTTTAAAAATAACGAAATTATATATCTGATTAAATACATATAATTATCATTATTATAGAGGTTGAAAATATGCCAACGATGTCAGAAAAAATTTTGGCCAGAGCAGCCGGAAAGGATGAAGTTGAAGCAGGCGACATTGTCATAGCCAACATTGACGTGGCAATGGCTCACGATTTGACAGGACCGCTTTCAGTCGAATCGTTTGAAAAGATCGGAGCTTCCAAAGTATGGGACCCGTCAAAGATAGTCATCCCCTTCGACCATCAGGTGCCGGCCGATTCAATTGACTCTGCCATGAATCATATCGTCATGAGGAAATTTGTTGAGAGTCAGGCAATAGAAAACTTTTATGATGTGAATGCGGGAGTCTGCCATCAGATACTTCCAGAACTTGGCCATGTGGTGCCTGGGGAAGTGATTGTGGGAGCCGATTCACATACATGCACTCACGGTGCCCTCGGGGCATTCTCCACAGGAATAGGTTCAACAGACATGGCAATGGTATTTGCCGAAGGCAACCTGTGGCTTAAGGTGCCTGAGACAAACAGATTCGAAATCACAGGTGATTTGAAGGACAACGTTTATGCAAAGGATGTCATTCTGCATATAATCGGCAAGATGGGCGCTGACGGCTCAACATACAAGGCATGCGAATTTGCAGGCCAGACCGTAAGCGACATGACCGTATCAGACAGGATGGTTCTCTGCAACATGGCTATAGAGATGGGCGGAAAAACCGGGCTTGTCGAACCGGACCAAAAGACAATAGAATACGTCGAAAGCCGCTCCAAAAAACCTTATAATATTTATAAAACTGATATGGACTCTCCGTCCCTTGAGGTCATAGACATTGATGTGGGAGATTTGGAGCCGCAGGTGGCATGTCCCCACAACGTCGACAACGTCAGGGCTGTAAGTGAGGTCGATGTTGAAATCGACCAGGTGTTCATTGGCTCATGCACAAACGGCAGGATTTCCGATTTGAGGGATGCCGCAAGGATACTTAAAGGCAATAGAATAGCCGAAGGCACAAGGATGCTCGTCATTCCGGCATCAAAGGAGGTCTACTCAAAGGCACTTGATGAGGGACTCATCAGGATATTCGTCGATGCAGGAGCACTTGTTTCCGCTCCATGCTGCGGACCGTGCCTTGGAGGGCACACCGGAATCATAGGTCCCGGTGAGGTAAGCCTTTCGACTTCCAACAGAAACTTCAGGGGAAGACAGGGCTCACCTGACGGAGAGGTTTATCTGGCTTCAGCAGCAGTGGCTGCCGCCTCAGCTCTTGAAGGAAGAATCGTTGCACCGGAGGCAAAACCATGAAAGGAACCGCATGGAAATTCGGGGATGACATTGACACAGACATAATCGTTCCCGGAAGATATCTGATTTACACTGATGAGGAAAGACTCTCCCAGCACTGCATGGAAGGGCTTGATGCAGATTTCAGCAGCAAATGCAAAAAGGGAGACTTCATTGTGGCCGGAAAGAACTTCGGATGCGGATCATCCCGTGAACATGCTCCGATAGCCCTTAAGGGTGTGGGCGTTTCAGCGGTGATTGCAGAGTCATTTGCAAGGATATTCTACAGGAACGCCACAAACGTAGGCATACCTCTTCTTGAAGCTCCTGGAATCACAGGGCTTGTTGAAAACGAAGAGGAAATAGAAGTCGACATGGAAAAAGGAACAATAACAAATGAGAACGGCGAGTCAATAACATTCAAAAAATTGCCTTCGTTCATGATGGAAATTCTAAATCAGGGTGGTTTGATTGAGTACCTCAAAAACAAAAGATAGATATCAGATAGCTGTTGTGCCTGGAGACGGAATCGGGTGTGAAGTAATGGATGCTACACTCATGGTTCTAGACAGCTTAGGCATAGATTTCGATTACGTCTACGGTGAAGCGGGTGACGAATGCCTAGAAAGGACTGGAGTAGCCCTGCCTGATGAGACCTTGGACATCATACGCAATGCTGATGCATGCCTGTTCGGTGCGGCAGGAGAGACTGCAGCCGACGTCATAGTCAAGATACGCCAGGAAATGAGGATGTTTGCAAACCTTCGTCCCGTCAAATCGTATCCCAACACAAATTCTCTTTTTGAGAATATCGATTTCATGATTGTTCGTGAAAACACCGAAGGGATGTACATTGCCGATGAGGAGCAATACACCGATGAAGGTGCAGTTGCAAGGCGTATCATAACAAGAAAGGCTGAAGAGCGCATAATCGACTATGCATTCAGATATGCGGTTGAAAACAACAGAAGTAAAGTCACAGCCGTTCACAAGGCAAACGTATTGAAAAAAAGCGATGGGCTGTTCAAGGAAATTTTCTATGAAGTTGCAGAAAGGTACCCTGATATTGCAACCGAGGACTTTTATGTGGATGCCACCGCAATGTATCTCATCACACAGCCTGAAAGCTTTGAGGTCATCGTGACAACAAACCTTTTCGGAGACATACTATCCGATGAAGGCGCAGGCCTTGTAGGAGGCCTTGGCGTGATTCCCTCAGCAAACATAGGCGAGGATGCGGCACTATTCGAACCTGTACACGGTTCAGCCCCTGACATTGCAGGTGAGGGCATAGCCAATCCGATAGCAATGATGCTTTCGGCAATAATGATGCTCAGATACCTCAACGAAAACGAAGCCGCCGACAGATTCGAAGCGGCAATATTGAAGGTATTGAATGACGCTAATGTTTTAACCGGTGATTTGGGAGGCTCAGCTACAACAGTCGAGCTTGCCGAAGCGGTTAGAAATAACTTATGAAAAAATTAAATGGAGTAACTAATATGAATTTCAAGAAATTGACCAGAATGCAAATGGCAGCACTCTTTATCATATTCATTATGGTAGTAAGTGGGGTTGCAGGATTCTTATTGATAATATTTGGATAAACTAGAGGTAGATAAAATGGTAAAATATGAAATAGCAGCAGTAGTTGCTGAATTTAATTATGATATTACACAAATGATGTTGGAATTAGCTAAAGCAGAAGCTAAAAATAGAGATTGTGAAATTACAAAAGTGGTCGCAGTACCAGGTGTATTCGACATGCCTCTTGTAATCAAAAAATTATTGCAGAAAGGCGAATACGACGCAATCATCACATTAGGCGCTGTAATTGAAGGCGCAACCGACCACGACCAGATTGTAGCACAGCACGCTTCCCGTAAAATCGCTGATCTGGCACTTGAATACGACACTCCTGTAGCACTTGGAATCACAGGTCCAGGAATGACCAGATTGGACGCTCACAGACGTGTCAAAAACGCAAAAAGTGCAGTTGAAGCAGCAATTAAAATGTGCGACAGACTAAAAGAAATCTAGTGATTAGATGGAAATATTAAAACCCGACGAACTAAAAGAAAAATTCCAAGATCCATGGATAGCGCCGTACAAGAAGGTTCTCACCATGGTGGACGGCGACAAGGTCGAAATCGTCGAATACCATCCGTGCATTTCAGGATCCCATTGGCTTTTGAATCAGTACAGGAACAATTCAGAGCTTATTGATTCAGCCTACCGTGACGGAAACAAGCACGTCTACAAATGTCATGTCGGAAGCGCTCCTCTGGATTTGAAAGCCAGTTTCAATGCCGCAGGAATCGATGAAATCATCGTCGACGGCGATGAGGTAAAGGTGACCCATGCAGGCCTTGCAGGCGCTGGCGTTGGAGCGGGAATGTGCAGAGGAATGGGCGAAGGCGTAAAATATGTCGAGCTCATTCAAGTCGGAGGAGGCTCAAAGGCTGGAAAGGCAACCGTTGTCACACCTAAGCTTGAAAAGGTGGTTATAGGAGTCGACGATACCGACACCAAGGATGCCGGTGCTACATGGACAATGGCCCATAACCTGGGCGTTGAGCTTGCAGAAGAGGGCTTTGAATACCTGGACCACATCATAGTCCAGCTGTATCCACACAATCCTCACAAGACTCAAAACTGCGTTTCAATCGCTTTGACATTTGCGGTTGAAGAGGCTAAAAAGCAGGACTTGATTGACAGGGTAATTGAAATCCTCAAAAGGGACACCCTATCCGACAAGACAGCCATAGCCATTCTTGAAGGTTTGGACATTCCTGAAAAATTGAGGGAATATTCCATTGCCACCAAATCCGGAATGATGGATGTCGAAACTGCAGAAAGCGTTGCAGAAGAATTGGGAATTCCTCTGATTGCCGTAACAGGCGAGCAGGGAAAAGTTGGAGCTCTTGCAGCTTTAGGCCTTTACGATGATGTCGAGGAAGCTGTAAAAGCGTATGATAAAAAATAATCTAAGAATCTTCTTAGATTTTTTACTATTTTTTTTAAAACAAGTTAATCTTCATCATAATTTTCAATGTAGAAATTCAGGAAATTGCCCTGATCGGACCTTACGAACTGCTTGATTGAAGTGTTGTTCCTGTCTACAAAGTTTATCACGATTTCATGACCGTCATATGTGAAGTTTGAATCGGAAAATGTCTTATCTTCATAGGAAACGGTTTTCACGACCTCATCATTGACGGTAATGTCATATGTTGAGTTGTCACGGAATATTCCATAGGAAGTCATGACTGAAACGTTGTCTATGAACACCTCGAAGTTACATGCGTCCCTGTCCCTTGAGGATACGCTGAACTTTTCGATTGCAGTCATGTTCTCGCCTTCATAGTTGTGAAGTATGCCCACTCCTCCGAATATCTCCTTAAGGCGGCTGTTCTGTATAACTGCACCGGTTTCCAGTTTCAGTTCATTCTTGGCTTCAAGAGGCAGCCTTATCATGTCCTGGTCTCCCGGCCTTGTATCGTTGACAGTATAGATTTCGCCGTCTATCACCATCGTGTCGTTGGATTTTATTCCAAGCGTCATCATGGCGTCAGATGGCATCCTTATCTGGTCGGATTCGTTTTCGATTGCAGTATCGATGGTGTACGGGCCTCTTGCCGAAATAGTGTTTTCCCTAGGGGAATCGTCGGCATAGATAATCAGGTTTCTTGAGTTAGGCTCGATTGAAAGCACTCCGTTTTCAAAGTGGGCCGCACCGATGAATGTTGAAATCATCAAAAGAAGAATGACTATTGAGATAATCATCGGGAAGTGAATCTTAACGAAGGACTTGATGAGGTTTCCCCTCGGCGTCTTTTTGAACATCACGATTGACTGGACGATGACCTTTATGATGTAGTATATTGCAATGATGAGTCCGATGAGGCTTACAAGAACGCCCAGAATAAGGGGAACGAACTTGACAAAAAATATTGTAAACAAACCTAAAATCACCAGAAGCAGACCTACGATTGACATTCTGATGTAATGTCCGATTTCATCAATCATTATGACCCTTCCGTACTTGTTTGCACGGTTTATGATTGTCCTTACAACCTCATTGGCCATCAGATGCAGGTCCTCCAGCGGTGACATGTCATGCTGGATTGCGCCGATGTCCACTTCCATTATTGATATTCCCAGAACGTCAGCATCAATGACGATACCGACGTCCACACCGTAGTCGACTTCAAAATTAATTTTCTTTAATATTTCCTTACGTGCCGCAAACTGACCGCTCAATGGCTGTTCGAATGATATTTCAGGGAAGAAAAAGTTTAAAAGCGGCTTTGCAGTGAGTTCAGTTACACGCCCGCTTTCACGGGCAAATTTGGTTTTTGTAATTTCGGCCTTGCCCTCAAGGATAGGTCTGATCATGGCTTCCACCTTTTTGGATGTTAGGTTGTAGATGTCCGCATCGATGAATGCAATTATGTCACATTCTGCTTCCTTAAAACCTGTATTGAGCGCTTCACCCTTACCCTTGTTGGTTTCGTGGTTGATTACGATTGCGCCGGCCTTTTTTGCTTCGGCTTCGGTATTGTCGGTTGACCCGTCATTTACAACGATGATTTCATCTACAAAGGACACCTTCTTGACCACTTCAACTACCTTTGAAACGGTTTCCTCTTCGTTGTATGCAGGGATGATGACTGAAACCTTCTGATACTTTTTAGGTTTTCCGGTTTTGATGCCTGCCAGTAGAAATGCTATAATGACAATAAACCAATACAATGATTTCACCGAAATTATTTTAATTATTTATAAATTTGTTTGTTAAGTATTATATATATTATCGAATTTCAGGCCTTTTTTCCGATTAATGAAAAATTTTAAATTATTTTGAATTCAATATGGTATTATAATTTTTAGGGCTGTATTTATGATTGTAAAGACACTTGAAAAGGAATTGAATCTGGCCGACTGGCAGGTAAGAAAGGTAATTAAGCTGATTGATGATGGAAACACAATACCATTCATTGCACGTTACAGAAAGGACGTGACAGGCTCACTCAATGACGAGACATTAAGGAAATTTGATGAAAGGTTAAGGTACCTCAGAAACCTTGAGGAGAAAAAGGAAAAGGTAATCAAAAGAATCGAAGAGCTCGGAAAGCTGGACGATGGGCTTAAAAAGCAGATTATGGATGCAACTACCTTAGTTGAGCTTGAGGATTTATACAGGCCTTACAAGTCCAAAAAGCAGACAAGGGCAACCAAGGCCAAGCAGAAGGGTCTTGAGCCTTTAGCAGACATCATTTTGGCACAGGACATTAACGAAAGCGTTAAGAAGGTTGCCAGTAAATACGTCAACGAAGAGGTCAAAACCCCCGAAGAGGCAATCGAAGGAGCCAAGGACATCATTGCCGAAGTGGTTTCAGACAATTCCGGTTTCAGGGGAAAAATCAGGAAAAACACATTCTTTACGGGCCAGATTACAACAAAGGCCAAGGACACGGAACAGTCAACGGAATATGAGGTCTACTACAGTTACTCAGAAGACATAAAAAGGATTCCTCCCCACAGGATTCTTGCAATCAACAGGGCAGAAAAGGAAGGTGTTATCAGGGCAAAGGTCGAATGCGACAGCGATGATGCGGTAAGCTACCTTAAAAGGCACATGCTCAAAAACAAATCAAGGATACCTGAAAAGATAGAATACAATCCCCATACCACTCCCGTCATTGTTGAGGCAATCGAGGATTCCTACAAAAGGCTTATTGCACCTGCTGTCGAGCGTGAAATCAGAAACTATCTTACGCAGAAGGCTGAGGAAAAGTCAATAGAGGTATTTGCCAAAAACCTAAATCAGCTTCTTATGGAATCTCCTCTTGTGGGAAAGACCATTTTAGGGTGGGATCCTGCATTCAGGACAGGCTGCAAGCTTGCAATCATTGACGAGACAGGAAAGGTCCTTGACACAGCCCTGATTTATCCGACAGAACCTCAAAACAAAGTCTCACAATCTATCAAAACCGTCCGTGAGCTGATTGACAGGTACGACATCAATGTTATAGCAATAGGAAACGGAACCGCTTCAAGGGAATCCGAGGAAATCGTTGCAAAAATCATCAAGGGAACAAATGTGGAATACATCATCGTCAATGAGGCCGGAGCGTCAGTATATTCCGCTTCAAAACTGGCCGATGAGGAGTTTCCGGATTTCACAGAAGGTGAGAGAAGTGCGGTTTCAATTGCAAGAAGGCTTCAGGATCCGTTGGCCGAGCTTGTAAAGATAGATCCGAAATCCATAGGTGTCGGACAGTACCAGCA
Source organism: uncultured Methanobrevibacter sp. (assembly GCF_947169325.1). Lineage (GTDB taxonomy): Archaea > Methanobacteriota > Methanobacteria > Methanobacteriales > Methanobacteriaceae > Methanocatella. Next base: position 44,145 of record NZ_CAMVPN010000006.1, read on the forward strand.
TGACATGAACCAGAAGCAGCTTTCAGAGTCACTGGACGGCGTGGTGGAAAAGGTGGTAAACGAAGTCGGCGTTGATTTGAACACCGCTTCCTATAGTCTGCTCAACCATGTTTCTGGAATCGGAAAAACCACTGCCAAAAACATCATAGAATACAGGGATGAAAACGGAAGCTTCACCAATCGTCGGGAACTTTTAAACGTTAAGAAACTGGGAAAAAAGACATTCGAGCAGTGCGCAGGATTCGTCAAGATAGACAATCCGGATTATCCTCTCGACAATACCACAATCCATCCGGAATCATACGCCGCAACAGATAAGCTATTGAAGAAGCTCAACTACACAGTCAACGACATAGGCTCCAACAGATTGAAACTTGACAACCTGGATTTGGAAGGGCTTTCCGGCGAATTGGATGTAGGTGTTGAAACCTTAAAGGACATCATCTCCGAACTTAAAAAGCCAGGCCGTGACCCAAGGGAAGACATGCCGAAACCAATCCTGAGGAAAAACGTGCTGTCAATTGAAGACCTTGAAGAGGGAATGATAATGCAGGGAACAGTCAGAAACATCGTTGATTTCGGTGCATTTGTGGACATCGGAGTTCACCAGGACGGACTGGTCCATATATCACAGCTGGTTGAAAACAGATATGTGAAACACCCTCTAGACATCGTCAGCGTAGGTGAAATTGTGGATGTTAAAGTGCTGGATGTTGACCTGTCAAGAAACAGGATTCAGTTGTCAATGATAATTTAAATATTTAAAAATCTATATTATATAATGAATAATTTATTTTTAGAAGGGATTTAATGACACCAAAAATTATGATAATTCTTGGAAGCGGTTCAGATATTGCTGTTGCGGAAAAGGCAATGGACATTTTAGACAAGCTTGAAGTGCCATACAGCCTTAAAATAGCATCTGCCCACAGAACTCCTAATCTAATTCGTGAAATCGTAACTCAAGGAAGCGATGCTGGAATTGAGGTTTTCATTGGAATTGCAGGTCTTGCAGCACACTTGCCTGGGGCCATTGCAGCCTACACACCAAGACCGGTCATCGGAGTTCCGGTTAATGTCAAGACTGGAGGTATCGATGCACTGCAGTCCATTGTTCAGATGCCATATCCTTCCCCGATTGCAACCGTCGGAATCGACAGGGGAGACAATGCTGCAATATTGGCTGCTCAGTTTATAGCTCTTCATGATGAAGAACTGCGAGAGAGACTGATAGATTTAAGATGGGATTATGCCAAAAAGGTTTATAGAAGCAACGAGGATATTGTTCAGAAAATTGACAGACCATTCATTCAAAACGACTTTTTAAGAATCAAGAATCTTGAGATAAATGGCGTTAAAATCGATGAAAGCGCTTCTGAGGTGTCCTGCAAGAACAGCGATGCTGAAGTTTCAATCATCGTCGGAAGGCAGACTGATTTGCCTATCGCCAAAAATGTGGGAATCATTCTCGACAGGCTCAAGATAAGCTATGACATCAAGGTCGTCTGTCCGATCAGATCCACTAAAAAATTCACAAATTACGTTAAATGCATGAAAAAGGCAAAGATATTCATTGGAATCAGTTCAAACTCATCACAGGTTACAGGAGGAATTGTAGGGCTTACAGAAAAGCCGGTGATTGGAGTTCCATGTGCCAATGAAAGGGGCGAGGACTACATGCTCACCACAGTCAGCATGCCTCCGGGCGTTCCTGTTGCAACAGTCGGAATTAACAACGGTAAGAATGCGGCTGTCCTTGCCGGTGAAATCCTTGCTATACACGATCCGAACATTACAGAGCTTTTAGGAAAATTAAAGGACAAAAAGATTACTTTATAAAGGGATAACATGAAAATTGATGAAAATAACATTATCGAAATAACAGACGAGCTTTCAGACGAGTTTGAAGTGGCCAAGGTCCTCAGGCAATATCCTAAGGACACAGTCATAGTCAGGAATGTAAAGGGCTTTGACATGCCAGTCGTTTCAGGCATCTGCAATACACGAGAAAAGATAGCAAAATCAATAAACTGTGAAGTTTCCGAAATCACCCAGAAAATCATTGACGCTATGGAAAAGCCTGTAAAGGTCGATAAGTTCACAGACTTCAGCGAATATGAAACCTCAGAAGTTGACTTAAGCAAAATCCCGATTCTGACTCACTATAAAAGGGATGGAGGAGCATACATCACTGCAGGAGTAGTTTTTGCACGTGACCCTGAAACCGGAATCCAGAATGCGTCAATCCATAGGATGATGGTGCTTGACGACAAGAGACTGGTCATCAGGATTGTTCCAAGAAACCTATATACCTATTTCCAAAGGGCTCAAAATCTTGGGGAGGATTTGGAAATTGCAATTGCCATCGGAATGGATCCGGCAATCCTGCTTGCAAGTACAACTTCAATACCTATTGACTATGATGAGATGGATGTGGCAAACGCATTCAAGGACGGTGATCTTGAACTGATTGAATGCGGCAATCTGAATGTTCCGCAGGCCGACATCATTCTTGAAGGTAAGATATCCGTTACCGAAACCGTTGCAGAAGGTCCGTTCGTCGATTTGACTGACACTTATGACATCATCCGTGACCAGCCAATCATAAACCTCAAAACAATGCACATCAAGAAGGATGCTGTTTACCATGCAATCATTCCTGCCGGCTTTGAGCATAAGCTATTGCAGGGCCTTCCTCAGGAACCAAGGATTTACAAATCCGTTAAGAATGCGGTTCCTACAGTTGAAAATGTTGTATTGACTGAAGGGGGATGCTGCTGGTTGCATGCAGTTGTATCAATCAGAAAACAGACTGAGGGGGACGGCAAAAATGCAATCATGGCTGCATTGTCCGCTCATCCGTCACTCAAGCATTGCGTAGTGGTGGACACTGACGTCAATGTTTTTGATGCTGAAGATGTCGAATATGCAATATCCACACGTGTCAAAGGTGATAGGGACATCATGATAGTTCCTAACGTAAGGGGCTCATCACTTGATCCTGTGGCTGAAAGCGATGGAACCACTACAAAAATTGGTGTGGATGCAACAAAATCATTGAAGACATTGGAAAAATTCGAAAGAGTCAGTTTCGGCGAATGAAACTGCTCTGATTTTTTATCTTTTTTTAAATCAATATTAAAGGGTATATAGATTGCCGTAATTGTAGAGTGTTACGTCGTCTGGAACCCTGTGTATGATGTTTTTAGTGTCAAAAATAATAGGTTTGGCCATTTTCTTGCTTATTAGCTCATAATCAGGATGCTTGAATTCATTATGGTCACACAGAATAAGTATCAAATCGGCACCGTCAACAGCATCGGCAAAGCTTACGAAATCATCCCTTTCAAAGTGCGGGTCATGGATTGCCAATTCGTATCCGTCACCTTCAAGTTCAGCTATTATGTTATAGGCAGGACTTTCCCTGTCATCGCCGGTGTTTCCCTTATATGAGACTCCCAGAACGGCTATTTTTCCGGATGGAATGATTTTCCTCACGTACTCGCAGACAAAGGCAGGCATGGAATTGTTGGTGTCACGTGCCAGCTTGATAATCTTTGCGGTTTCGGGAGCCTTTGCATAGATGAAGTAAGGGTCGATTGCAAGGCAGTGGCCTCCAACTCCAGGACCAGGTGAGTGCAGATTCACCCTCGGATGCTTGTTTGCCATTTTGATGACGTCAAGTGCATTGACGCCTATTTCGGCACATATTTTTGCAAGCTCATTTGCAAGGGCAATGTTGACGTCCCTGAAGGTGTTTTCCATACATTTTGAAAGTTCGGCTGTTTTTGCTTCGGTAAGCATCAGATATCCTTCCACAAACTGGCCATAAACTTCACTGGCCTTGACGGCGCACTCCGGAGTTACTCCTCCAATTATCCTGTCATTGTGGACAAGCTCTTCGAGGATTTTTCCGGGAAGAACCCTTTCAGGACAATGGGCAAGGTACAGGTCCTCACCGATTGTAAAGCCCGCTTCCTCAAAGATAGGCTTTATCACCTCATCGGTTGACATTGGAGCTATTGTGGATTCTATGATGACCGTATTTCCCTTTTCAAGGTAGGGGAGTATGGTTTTGCATGCTGCAATTACGTAGCTCAAATCGCAGCTGTAGTTTTCGACGATGTATGGTGTGGGAACGGTAATGATGAAAGCGTCAGCCTTTTCGGGAGTTAAAGATGCTTTGTATGTATTTTTTCTAACGGATTTCTTGATGATGTCTCCGATTCCAGGCTCTTCAATATGGATGATTCCCTTATTCAGGTTGCTGACCATTTCTTCGCTAATGTCGACTCCAACAACCTCGCAGTGGCTTCTTGAAAACAGAGCGGCAGTCGGAAGTCCAATATAACCTTGACCCATAATACATACTTTCATGATTTTAACTCCTCTTTTAAATATTACATATAATATATATTTAATCATATTATTAAAGTTTTTAAAGTGATTATTATGAAGATTTTAATTACAGGCTCCAACGGAATGTTGGGCCATGATTTAATCGAAGTTTTAAAGGACAGGCACGAACTGGTCCTTACAACTTCAAAGACACTCGACATTACCGACAGGCAAAGCACAATCCGATGCATCACTCAAAACCAGCCGGACATTGTCATCAACTCAGCGGCTTATACCGATGTCGACGGATGCGAGACAAATCAGGATTTGGCCTATGCCGTAAACGGCGAAGGGGTTAAAAACCTCGCTCTTGCATGCAAGGAAGCGGACTGCCCGCTAGTTCATGTAAGTACAGATTATGTCTTTGACGGAAGTGCAAGAGACCCTATTGAAGAGGACGGCGAGATAGGCCCTATAAGCATTTACGGAAAAAGCAAGCTCAAAGGAGAGGAGGCCATTTTGGAAATCCTCGACAAGTACTTCATCGTAAGGACAGCATGGCTTTACGGAATCAACGGAAAGAATTTCCCAAAGACAATGCTTGAACTTGCAAAGGACCATCCCGAAATCACAGTCGTATACGACGAGGTCGGAACACCTACATACACTCCCGATTTGGCCTACGGAATCTCACAACTTATTGAAACTGACTTTTACGGGATATATCACCTGACAAATTCAGGCAGCTGCTCATGGTGCGAATTTGCAAAATACATATTCGAAATTGCAGGGCTTGACATCAATGTCGTTCCCGTAACGGCATCCGAATTTTCAAGGCCGGCTCCAAGGCCGTCATACTCAGTCCTCAAGAATAAGAAATGGATAGACAACGGATTTGAACCTTTAAGAGATTATAAGGAAGCCATAAAAGAATACATTGAGCTGATAAAATGAACAAGAAAATAGTGTTTATCGCTGCTATCATCATTGCCCTTTTTGCAATCGGCAGTGTCAGTGCAGGATTTTTCGATTTTCTAAAATTCGGGGACGATTCATCATCAGTAAGCGTTGATGAGGACGGCCAATACTGCACAGTGGATGAAGTTGCGGCATACATCAAGGAATACCACAAGCTTCCAAGCAACTACATCACTAAAAAGCAGGCACAGGCTCTAGGATGGCATGGAGGACCTCTTAAAAGCTATGCACCGGGAAAAAGCATAGGCGGTGACACATTCACCAACCGTCAGCATGTCCTTCCGGATTCAGATTCAAAATACATAGAATGCGACATTAACGCCAACGGAACCGCCCGTGGAGCTGAAAGGATAGTCTACAATACCGGCGACTATAAGGTTTACTACACTTCAGACCACTACAACACCTTTAAGGAGGTATAGCATGCAGTTGGACGGAGAGCTTATCAAAAAGGACGGTCATGATTATCTCATGAAAGCTTTGGAACTTCCTGATTACTATGGAAAAAATCTTGATGCCCTTTATGACTGCCTATGTGAAATCGAAGCCGATATAGTGATAGTCAATGCAGGAGCCGTTGACAAGGACATCATTGACACCTTTAAGGATGCGGCTTTGGAAAACGACTTTCTGAAATTGAAAATGTTTCCTTAATCGGAAATGTTTCCATTCCTTTTTTTTTAAATAACTTATATTAATTATAAAAAATAAAATCTTATTTTAGTGATTGTTATGAAAGGTATAGTACTTGCAGGCGGTTCTGGAACTCGTCTTTATCCAATTACAAAAGCGGTTTCAAAACAGTTGCTGCCTTTATATGATAAACCGATGATTTATTATCCGATATCCGTACTGATGCTTGCGGGAATCAGGGAAATCCTAATCATCTCAACTCCCCGTGACTTGCCTATGTATAAGGATTTGCTGGGTGACGGGAGCAGTTTCGGTGTTGAACTTTCCTATGAGGTTCAGGAAAATCCCAACGGACTTGCTGAAGCATTCATAATTGGTGAGGAATTCATTGGCAGCGATAATGTTGCACTGATTTTGGGAGACAACATTTTCCACGGTCATAGATTCACAGAAATCCTTGAAAGGGCAAAGCAACTGGAAGAAGGTGCAGTTATATTCGGATACTACACCAACAACCCTGAAAACTTTGGAGTTGTTGAGTTTGACAAGGACTGGAACGTTTTGTCAATAGAAGAAAAACCGGACAAGCCTAAATCAAACTATATTGTACCTGGACTTTATTTTTATGATAACGATGTAATCGAAATAGCCAAAAACGTCAAGCCTTCCCAGCGTGGCGAAATTGAAATTACATCAATCAACGAGGAGTATCTCAATCGTGGAAAGCTTAAGGTCGAGCTTTTGGGAAGGGGTATGGCCTGGCTTGACACAGGTACTCATGAAGGGCTTTTGGAAGCTTCAAACTTTATAGAGACTATACAGAAAAGACAGGGACTCTACATAGCCTGTCTTGAAGAGATAGCTTACCTTAAAGGTTACATTAACGATGAAGAATTGCTGAAGACAGCTCAGGAACTCAAAAAAACTGATTATGGACAATACCTATTTAATTTAGTTAAAAAGTGATCTTATGGGAAAATTTAAATTTACTGAATTGGACATTGAAGGAATGTTCATTGTTGAACCTACAGTTTTTGAAGACAATAGAGGATACTTCATGGAATCCTACAACGAAAACGACTTTAAAGAGGCAGGATATGACTTGACATTCGTTCAGGATAACCAGTCAAAATCAACAAAAGGCGTTTTAAGGGGTCTGCATTTGCAGGTCAACTATCCTCAGGGAAAACTGGTTCGCGTCATCAAAGGAGAGGTCTTTGACGTTGGAGTCGACCTCAGGGCAGACTCACCGACCTACGGAAAATGGGCAGGGGCAATACTGTCTGAGGAAAACAAGAAGCAACTCTATATCCCACCAAAATTCGCACACGGGTTCGTGGTTCTCTCAGACGAAGCGGAATTCCAGTACAAATGCACAGAATTCTACCACGGAGAGGATGAAAGCGGAATCATGTGGGACGATGAGGATATTGCAATAGACTGGCCTATTGATGACATTGACGAGATAATACTGTCCGACAAGGACAAGGAATGGAAAACCCTAAGGGAATCCCAAATAAAGTACGAGTGATATCATGGCAAAGATATTGGTTACAGGCGGAGCAGGCTTCATCGGAAGCAATTTCGTCAGATACATGGTCAACAAATACTCAGAATATGAAATTATAAACCTTGACGCCCTTACATACTGTGGAAACCTTGAAAACCTAAAGGACATTGAAAATAAGGACAATTACTCATTCGTCAAAGGGGACATCAGGGACAAGTCAGTCGTTGATGACCTGGTCAGGCAATGCGATTACGTAATCAACTTTGCAGCCGAAAGCCATGTCGACAGAAGCATCGAGGATCCGGAAATATTCATCAAGTCAAACGTTTTGGGAACCCAGATTCTTTTGAATGCCGCCAAGGAGTTCGGCGTTGAAAAGTACATCCAGATTTCAACCGATGAGGTCTACGGAACCCTTGGAAAGACTGGATACTTTACGGAAACCACTCCACTTCAGCCTAACAGCCCGTATTCCGCTTCAAAGGCAGGCGGGGATTTGATTACAAGGGCATATGGTGAAACCTTCGGCCTTCCAATCAACATTACCAGATGCTCCAACAATTACGGGCCTTATCAGTTTCCAGAAAAATTGATTCCTTTGATGATTTCAAATGCTCTTGAGGATAAGAATCTGCCGATTTACGGTGATGGAAAGAATATCCGTGACTGGCTGCATGTATATGACCACTGCCAGGCGATAGACCTTGTTTTACATGAAGGCAAGCTGGGTGAAGTCTACAACATCGGCGGTAACAATGAAAAGGAAAACATCTACATTGTCAAACTGATTTTGGAAGAATTAGGAAAACCTGAATCACTGATTGAATTCGTAACCGACAGGTTAGGCCATGACAGGCGTTATGCAATCGATTCAACCAAAATCCAGAATGATTTGGGATGGTCTCCGTCATACACTTTTGAAAAGGGAATCAGGGAAACAATCCAATGGTACCTTGACAACCAGAACTGGACAGCCCAGGTCAAAAGCGGCGATTATCAGAAATATTATGAAAAGATGTATGGTGACAGATAGTTTTACACTTGAAACTCACCTCTAATTTTTTGAAAATATCCACTTTTTTTCATATTTTTTAATATTTTTTTAAAAATTTTTAATCATTTTATTATTTCATTTATTTTTTCAGTGATTTCATAGGGCATCATTTTTACAATAAATAGGATAGTTTTATATATTATTATTCTTTAATATTGATTGTACAAACATTATTATTTCGGAAATGGGCTTTCCGATATTTTTTGGGAAATGGTGATTTGGATGTTGGAGCAATATTTACCGTTTGTTGGCTTGATTGTTTTTGGTAATATTGAAAATTTGGTTTTATCCTCTCAGGGTGTTGTAGCAGGGGTAAATCCTGTAAAACTCGGTATTGTAAGTTTATTATGCGTTATAATGTGGCTGACTATAGGAACCTTTGGAACTCAGCTGCTTTATCAATATGTCGATTTTATTAATTTCATAGGTGGATTTGCAATATTCGTATTAGGCCTCCAGGCTATGATTCAATCCGCAAGAGGTGAATAGGATGACAGATGAAATCAAGCAGTTTTCTATTTTGATATTGTTTGGTAACATTGAAAACCTTATTCTTGCAGCTCAGGGTGTTGATGCCCACGTCGATCCTTTAGGATTGGCCTGCTTAAGCCTATTGGCGGTAATAGGCTGGTTCGTTATAGGCACATTCGGAACAAGATTCGCAATGAAGTATGCAAGATACATCAATTTCATAGGCGGATTGGCAATTTTCATTTTAGGTGTGCAGGCAATGCTTGAATCCATCCCTGGAATTATGGCATTCTTCCATTAAACATTTCCTCATTGATTTTTTATGAAATATCTTAAACATAAAATATATGGTGCTTTATTTAGCTTATTTAAAGTGTTTCCCATCAAAAAGAACAGAATAACATTCATCGTAGATTCGAAGGAATCCTTCAAGGGCAATCTTGATTATATCAAAAGGGAGTTTGAAAGGAGAGGAGACTTCGAATATGACTTTTTTTACAAGGACAGACTTTCCTTTTCAGCCTTCAAGAATCTTGCAACTTCCAGATTCGTTTTTCTCAACGATAACTTTTTTCCGATAGCTTTCATGAACTTCAAGGATGAAACCGTTGTGGTCCAGTTGTGGCATGCTCCCGGAGCATCCAAGAAGTTCGGAGCGTCAGTCGATGCGGAAAGTGCTGAAATCCTTGCTAAAATCAGCGCCAACACAGATTACCTTATCATATCCTCGAAAAACATTGAGGATGAATACTGCGAAGCGTTCCAAATGCCAAAAGACAAGATAAAGCCTTTGGGACTTCCTAGAGCAGATTACTATTTTGAAGACCATGACATTGACGGGCTGAAAAGGGAATTTTTCAAGAGGTATGGTGTCTCAGAGGACAAGAAGATTATTCTCTACGCCCCAACATTCAGGGATGAGGAAAAGTACAACAATGTCTTCGATTATCTTGACTTGGAAAGCTTCAACATTGAGCTCGGTGATGAGTATATTCTGGCATTGAGGCTGCATCCGAAAATAAGGGACTTCTACAGCGGTGACATTTCAGCCAAAGGAGAATACATCGACTGCAGTGATTATCCTTCAGAGCAGGAGCTTCTTTTGATGAGCGATATCCTGATTACCGACTACTCCTCTATAATGATTGAATTTGCAATGCTTCAAAAGCCTGTTGTCTTTTTCACATATGATTTCGACAGCTACATGACTAACGAAAGGGGATTCTATTTTGATTTCAGGTCAACCGTTCCCGGTCCGATTGTTGAGGATTCAAATCAACTGATAAATACTATAAAAAATAAAGATTTCAATGAAATCAAATTATCCGAATTTGTGAAGACACAATTTGATGAAATTGACGGAAAAGCATCCGAAAGGGTAGTTGATTTTCTTTTAAAATATGGGGGCTAAAATGTCAAATGCTAAGATTAGTGTAATTATTCCGGTTTACAATTGCGCTAAATATATAGGTAAGACCCTTGAATCAGTCATCAATCAGGATTTTAGGGATTTTGAAATAATAGTCATCGATGACGGATCAACCGACAACAGTCTTAAGGTTATCAATGAAACCCTGAATGGCTGTGAAATAAGCTACAAGATAATCCATCAGGAAAACGGCGGTGTAAGTGTTGCAAGAAACCATGGAATCGAAGTTTCCTCAGGCGATTATCTGGTATTTGTAGACGGTGATGATTATATCTTGCCAAATCATCTCTCAGAGCTCTATGCTGGAGGAAGCGACTTTAGCATGATACAATTCGTTAAAAAGGATGGCGACACCCTCTCTACTCCAAACCATTTTGATTTCGAATTCATTTCTACAGATGATTTCATCAGAAAGGAACTCAGAATGGAAATCCTCTTCAACTTTTTCCAGCTGATGTACCGTGCAGACATCATCAAAGAAAACAATGTCCGATTCACACCGGGAGTAGTTTACGGCGAAGATACGGAATTTGCCCTCAAGGCACTGATTTACGGCGACAGGATACACATCAGCAATGAAGTAACATACTACTACATCCAGCGCACAGACTCAGCAATAAGGACAACCGAGTTTAGACGCTTCGATATTGTGGACATATTTGAAAACTTGGTCGACTACTATAGAATCAGAGGCAAGAGAGAACTTGCGAATCTCATAATCACTTCAAGGATTCCAAAAGCCATTTTTGGCAACATGAACTACTTCTTTTATAGCTGCTATGGATTCGACGAGGTAATGTATGTGATGAAGAAAAGAAACCTTTTCTCCAAACTAGACAGGTTTAAGGGTGATTTCAAGTTCAAGTTAAAGATAAAAATGTTTCTTTTGAACCCAAGGCTATACTATCGGATATGGTTCAAATTCAAAAATTCAATTGAGTAATATGAAAGTTTCTGTTGTAACACCGAATTATAATGGGGAAAGATTTCTTAAAGCTTTCTTCGAATCTTTAGACAATGACAGTGAATGCATTGGAGAGGTAATCATCATAGACAACGGCTCCAGTGACGAGAGCAAATCCTACATTAACAGCCACAGTTTCAACTTCCCTGTTAAGCTAATTGAAAACGATAAAAACTTGGGATTTGCTCCTGCAGTAAATCAGGGAATCAGAAATGCAAAATATGAGTACATATTTTCCCTTAACAATGACACTGAAGTTAAAAAGGGATCCATAAGACAGATGATTGATTTGATTTTATCTGCCGACGATATCTTCTCAGTCCAGGCAAAGATGCTTCAGTATGACAACAAAAACCTCATTGATGATGTTGGAGACGAATACAACCTTCTCGGATGGACAAAAAAGACAGGAGAAAACCACAAATCAGACGAATACGGCGAAGTCATGGAGATATTTTCAAGCTGCGCCGGTGCGGCAATGTATCGAAAGTCAATGCTTGAAGAGCTTGGAATGTTTGACGATAATTTCTTTGCATATATGGAGGACGTTGACCTTGCATTGAGGTCAAAAATCAGCGGTTACAGAAACATGCTATGTCCTCAGGCAATCGTTTATCATATCGGAAGCGCAACCAGCGGAAGCAGATACAACGAGTTCAAGGTAAGGCTGGCTGCAAGAAACAACGTATGGACGGTTTACAAGAACATCCCGATTCCACTGAAGATTACCAATTTCATCTTCCTCTTTTTTGGGTTTTTCATAAAGTATATCTTCTTTTTAAGGAAAGGATTCGGTTCACTTTACCTTTCAGGGATAAGGGAAGGGCTGTCAAACAGGAATAAAATCCAAAAAACCCAATTCAAATCAGAAAATACCCTAAACTATTTAAAAATTGAATATAGATTAATAATCAACACTATCAAATTCTTGAAAAGGTAAGAGCATGGATCTTTCAATC
>NZ_CAMVPN010000007.1 GCF_947169325.1 uncultured Methanobrevibacter sp.
TCCATTTAATCTTGTTGTAACAAAGCCTTTTATATCTAAATGATCTTCAGTTAATGTTCCTGTTTTATCAAAAACTAATATATTAACACTCCCTGCTTTATTTATTCTGTCTCTTTGAATACAGATTTGAAAGAATAAAGAAACTTACAAGAAGTGAAACCATCGTAGTTTTTCCAAGGAATGCTCCGAAGCTCCAGCCTGAGAAGGGAGCTGTGTCAGATATTCCCAGTATTATCTCACTTGATAGAATGAGATAAGAATATATAAGTGCAACTATTAACATAGCAAATACATATGGTTTTAGTAGAATAATCTTAAGATCATATTTAAATATCTTAGATGAAAGCAAAGGATTATATCATGCTGATGCAAGCGAAGTCAATGCGATTTTAGTTAAAAACGGAGGTGCATTGAAACTTGCCGATTCAATTTTAAACAAGACAGGTGACACTGCCACTTCCGGTGACGATGCTGACTTTTACGGCGTCAACTCAGCGATTCTTGTAAATACAAACGGAACACTGGACATTTCAAACGTTGAAATCAACACAAACTCCAAGGGATCAAACGGAATCTTTGTAACCAACGCCGAAACCACCGTTGACAACAGCAGCTCTTCAGCTGAAGCTCAGGGCGGAGACGGAGGACAGCCTCCAGAAGCCATGGGTGGTGGAGAAGCTCAAGGTAGTGACGGAGGACAGCCTCCTGAAATGCCATCAGGTGAAGGTTCAGGTGAAGGCGGACAAGCCCCTGACGGAAACGGCGGCGGCCAGCCTGGCCAAAGCACAGTTGAAGGAACTACAGTAGCAAACATAAACAACGTTAAAATCACTACCCACTCAGACAAGTCAAGAGGCCTTGATGCAACCTACAACGGTAAAATCACTGCACAAAACGTCATCATAAACACTGACGGTCAAAGCTGTGCAGCACTTGCTACAGACCGTGGAGAAGGTGAAGTGCACGTTTCAAACTCAGAAATCAACACCGGTGTGAGCAAGGACTCAGGCAGAGGTTCACCTTTGATATACTCAACAGGAAACATCACTGCAGACAACACCAAAGGTACTGCATATGTCTCACAGATTGCATGCATTGAAGGTAAAAACTCAATCGAACTTACTAACTGTGACCTGACAGGTTACGCCGGAGGTAACAGGCAGGACGGTGACGAATATGTAGATTTGGGTGGAGTGTTCATCTACCAGTCCATGAGCGGGGATGCTGATGTTGGAACATCACTCTTTACTGCTAAAAACTCAAAACTCACAATAGCTGAAGACTCACCTGTTTACAAGGAAGCTCCGATGTTTCACGTGACAAACACAGCATGTGTCATTAACTTAGACAACACCGAGTTAAGCTTCGGCAGCGGAACATTCTTAGAGATTGCAGGCCAAAACCAATGGGGAAACACTGGCTCCAACGGAGGGGTTGCTGAAGTCAATACCGACAACGAAAAGATAGACGGTAATGTCATTGTCGATTCAATAAGTTCTCTCACTTGGACAATGAAAAACACAGAGTTTACCGGAGTGATAAATTCAACCGGAAACACAACAGTTAAAGTGGCTGACGGTTCAAAATGGACATTAACTGGTGACAGTTCCGTTTCAAGTCTGGAAGTATCTGGTGAAATCGATTATGGTGAGTTTACATTGACTGTTGACGGCAAAGAGTACAACAGTTCAAATCCTTTTAAAGGATAGGAAAGATTAACATCTTTCCTAATTTTTTTAAATTCCGATAATTTAACAATTCTTAAAAGCATGTTTTAATTTAACGGAATTTATTTTTTCATTAGCAGAATATCTGCCAATCATATCCTCCAATGTTAAATTTTTAATGAATTCCAATTCTACTTTTCCATTTTCATTAATATTCCATTCAACATTATATGATTTATTCAAATTGAATTCTCTGCGAATTTCGGAAGGTATGACAGTTTGAAATTTATCATAAATCCTGGTAACGCTTACCATTTAATCACCACCTAACCACATATATTTTTTCACAACATATATATCTTTCCCCAAAATCAGAAAATTGAAATAAAACAAATATGGTTAAAAAAAACAGCGATTGGGAAACACAACACGACAGTTTCCCAACTTTAAATTCTTATTTTGCGATTATTGAGTGTTCCTGTGAATTTTCATCAAAGAAGATGATTTTCACCATTGCATTATCATACTTATCCACATTAATTGAACCGCTTCCTCCAGGAGTGGAATATTCATATATCTTTCCGTGGACATCCAAAGTCACCTTATCTCCATCAAATGAAGCTGATGAAACCTTAATTTCCGAGGTTGTGCCAGGAATTTTCACCTTCCATTTCAGATCGCCGACGTTATTGTCCTTAATGTCCTTGGATTCAGTCTGCTCTTTTGTTTCGTAATTCTTTTTAAGGAGTTTCATTTCAGCATCGTCAACTGAAGATAGGTCCATCACGATTTGGCCTGTGACATCCACAGAGTCAAACATTGAAACCGTGCTGACATCCCCACCTGTGAATGAAACTGATTCGACTTTTGCTTCAGCGCTTTCTGAGGCTTCGCCGGCTGTTGCATTAGCGCCCATTACCTCCTCAATGGTGGAAATGTCATTGGCGCTAATCATAACAACCTTATCACCATCGTAATAAGTGAAGTGATGCAAATCATCCTGTGAGTATAATCCTTTAACGCCACCTATTTCCTTATCCACCTCATTTTCAAATCTCAAATCGTCAAGACTTGGATCGCCGCTGTATTTTTCAACCGAAATTCCAAGATAATTATTGTCATTATCCAAATAGCCCCTGTAATATGCATTTACAGTGAATTCATCATATTCATTAATCTCATTATCTACTGCATCGCCAGTGACTTCCTCATAACCATCAGGAATAGTCAATTTGACGCCGTACAGTTCAAGAGACTGGGAACTTGCACAAACTGCTCCTGCAAGAACCATTCCCATTAAAACCAGTGATATCAATATCAAAAATTTTCTATTATTCATAATGATAGTTATTGCAGTCATGGTTAATAAAAATTAGGTTAAAAAATAAGTTACTTTGAATTTTGAACAGTTTTATATCAAAAAATAAAAGAAATGTTCAATCATTAAAATTTTTATGGGGGGAACTTGCCCCCACCTCAGCAGTCCAGACCTGCATTATAGACTTCCTTTAAAAGTTCCGGCTGAGACTTTGCATCGCCTATGACGGTAAACACTGCCTTTTCAGTCGGGTTTTTGGAAAAGCTGATGAAATCCCTAATTCCAATCAGAGCATTTCCGTTTGAAGCTCCCGCCGATGTTATGATGTAATAGTCCTTGTCCTCCAGCTGGTTGAATATAGGATAGCATCTGTCAAAAAACCTCTTGAGGGTTCCGCACATTGAATAGTAATAGATTGGAGTCGCATATACGATGACATCAGCTTCCATCATCTTGTCGAGGACTTCCGCAAGCCCGTCTTCCTGGAAGCACTTCATCTCAGGGGTTTTGCATTTCATACAGGCCTTGCATGCATGGAACCTTATCTCTTCGAGATTGTATTTTACAGCGGCATTGTCTCCGTCCAATGCTCCTCTTACAAATTCATCGCACAAGGTGTCTGAATTTCCCCCTATTCTCGGTGAGGAACTGATTACAATAACTTTCTTATTCATTCTATCCACCCCTTGGCTTTTGAAACATCCCCCATGAATCTCATTCCCCTTGCAAAGTCGAGTTCAGAGTATGCTGCCTGAAGGTCGCTTACGCATTTGTCGATTCCGGAACCTCCTGATGTGCAGAAGAGCTTGATTGTCTTTCCGGTCAAATCAACGCTTTCTATGAATGTGTTGATAATTGACGGTGCGGTGTACCACCATACCGGAAATCCTATAACGACAGTATCATATGCTGAAACGTCACATGACTCCTTGATTGGAGGCCGGAATGACTTGTCGTTCATCTCGATTGTTGATCTTGAATTCTTGTCTGTCCAGTCCAAATCTGCAGGAGTATATTTTTCCACCGGTTCGATTTCAAAAATATCATATCCGTTTTCACCAGCAATCCTTTCTGCCACATCTTTTGTAACTCCGCTTGCCGAGAAATACGCTACCAAAACATTGCTCATTTTATCACCTAATAGTAAATATGAATCTAATGATATATAATTGTTAACATTCGCAACAATCAATTAAAAAAACATTACAAAGACAACTGGAAATTCCAAAACAAAAACAATTTTACAAGATGAAAGCAATTTGGCAAATTTTAAAAAAAAAATATTCACTGCAACATGCTAAAAATAGCATTCGCAAAGTCGTATGCCTCTTTAACATCATCTTCATCAATGATTCTGACGATGTCATAATCGGCGTCTTTTCTCAATTCCTTGAAATCAAAGAAATCATCAGCCAGTTTATATTGGTGTAACTTTCGCAAACCATATACAATAGCCAGATGCATACTTGATTCATCACTATAATCATCCAAACTATTGAAATTACCATTAACCAAAATCCATTCTTTGGCATGCAAATAACTTGCATAATAAAGACGGTTGACAATGGTTCTCCTAATACATTGAAGGTCATATTTTTCAGAATTAAATTGATGATTATTCAGATAATCCGCCAATTCAAATAAATGTTCAGGCACAAATGCATGAACCATATGATCACCTCTCTTGAGTGAGTACAGTGGCAGAGTTATTGAAAATATACATCAAACCTTCGTTTCTTGAAAATTCAAGAGAATCATCAACAATCATGTGAGAAATTCTACGAACTTGCTTAAAAGACCAATCATTAGGAGTGGCAATATTAAAAGTAGCCATAGAATCCCAGTCCCTTTTGTTTTTTGGTTTAAAAGAAACTTCACCAAGACCATATTTTTTACTCAAATGGATTAAAAATGTTTCATATTTTTTTAAATCCTCATCATCAAACGGAATGTTAGGATTGAAAATGTTATCTCTATCAGTTAACATATATTCACCATTTTAATTAATATCGTTCAACAACCAAATGCTTAAATTATAATAAAATTCACCGCCAAATATACTATATACTCACTCAAATATAAATTTAACTAATTAAATTTCACTTTGAAGTAAATTTAACACTATTACAACAATTTTACGAAGTTGGAACAATTTTACATTGTCAGAGCAATTTTAATTAAAATTAAATTAACAAACATTATAAACAAACAAAAACAAAATATATAACATTATAAATTAATGAAGGTAATATAAAATGTCAAAACCCGTTGTTGCAATAACAAGGCCTAAGGATAGGGCAAAAAAGGCTTGTGAGATTGTTGAAAAATTGGGAGGCAGTGCAGTTCTTGCACCTACACTTGATTTGGAACCGGTCAACAGCGAATCCTTGAAAAATCTGGTCAAAAGAAAGGACGATCTTGATTGGATCATATTCACATCACCTACAACAATCGTTTCCCTCAACAGGTTCTATCCGGATTTCTTAAAAACCCTGAGCTGCAAATTGGCAGTGATTGGAAACAAGACCGGAAAACTGGCCGAAAAAAATGGACTTAACGTCGATTTGATGCCTGAGGATTTCACTGCAGAAGGCCTTATCGAAGAGTTTAAAAAACGCGAAATAACAAATCAGATTATCGGAATTCCAAGAACCGCTTCTGCAAGGCCAATACTACCTGAAGAGCTTGAAAAACTTGGAAACGAAGTCATTTTAGCCGAGGCTTACAAGTCACTCTTTCCGATGGATGAAAAATCAATAAAGGATTTGATGAGTAAAATCGAAAACTCAGAAATTGACGCAATCACATTTACAAGCCCACTGACTGTTGAAAACTTCTTTGAAATAGCTGATGACAAAGCAAAACTGGCAGAACTTTTAAATGACAATCTATTGACAGTCTGCATCGGCCCGATTACAGCAAAGGTCCTTGACAAATACGATGTTGCCCACATTTACCCTGACACTTACACCGTTCCAGATATGATGGAATTATTATTCAAGACATGGAGAGAGACAAATGAATGATAAAATAAGCATTATCTTACCTATTTTCAATGTCGGACCTCATTTGAAAGGAGGAATTGACTCCCTAATCAATCAGACAATTGGAAATGAAAATCTTGAAATCATCATGGTCAACGACTGCTCAACAGACGGATCAGACAAGATTATCGATGAATATGCTGAAAAGTATGACTGCTGTGTTGCAATACATCACAAAACCAACAGTGGAGGAGCGCACACTCCAAGAAATACAG
Organism: uncultured Methanobrevibacter sp.; assembly: GCF_947169325.1. Lineage (GTDB taxonomy): Archaea > Methanobacteriota > Methanobacteria > Methanobacteriales > Methanobacteriaceae > Methanocatella. The sequence continues at coordinate 6,245 of NZ_CAMVPN010000007.1, forward strand.
GCATTGAAGCCGCCACAGGCGACTACATCATGTTTTTAGACCCGGATGACAGATACACACCAGATGCATGTGAAGTCCTCTACAATACAATCAAGAAATACGATGTCGATTTGGCCTTTGCAAGGTTCAGGAGAATATTCGAATACGGAGGATACGTTCAGAAGTCATACTCCCCGTATGAGGACGATTTGGAAAGCGCATATCCTGATGAGACTTTCGAGTCTGCAAACTTCCTGGACATTCCGGATGTAATCTGGGACAATGTCGTTGAGAGATTCCTATATGGAAAAACCCAGGAAGTGACCTATTCAAGGAACGGACCTATTGACGTCATCCATGTCGACAATATCGAGCAGGAACCTGACCTTTTAAAAATGCAGCCCTCAGTATGGTGCAAAATCTACAAAAGGGAACTTATCATGGACAATGACATGCGCTTTAAGAAGTACGTCACAGGCGACGACATGGCATTCACCCTCGAAGCGCTTCTGAACGCCGAAGGAATCGTCTATCTGAACAATTTCATTTCCTATGATTATTACATCAGGGATTTGCCTGATGACAAATCCATTACCAACAACGTTAATGTCAGGCTTTTGGATGAGCTTATGGAAGCCTACATATACTGCAGAAAGAAAACCGAAGGATTTTCAAGCGTTGTGCAGAACGTGTCATTGAATCCGCATCTGCTTCACTGGATGCATACCTGGAAAGGCTCACCTTTCACCAAAAGCGAAAACGAACTGCTCTTAAGCAAAGTGAAAAGGCTTAAGAAAATCCACAACAGAGATTTCAAATCCAAGATGTTAATGTCAACAATGACAACAGCACTTGAAACCAAAATATTGACCTCAAAGGAGTAATGATTATGAAGGATTATAAATATGTGATTGTCGGAGCCGGACTTTCCGGTCTGACAATAGCCGAAAGGATTACAAGCGAACTGGACGAAGAGGTCCTGATTATCGAAAAGAGAAACCACATTGGTGGAAACGTATATGACTTTTATGACGACGGCATTCTGGTTCAGAAATACGGACCGCACATCTACCATACCACTGAAAAGACCGTCCATGACTATCTCTCCCGCTTCACCGAGTGGAACGATTATGTGCACAGGGTTTTAAGCTATGTGGACGGAAAGCTCGTGCCTATGCCAATCTGCATCGACACACTCAACGCACTCTATGACCTTGATTTGGATGAGGATTCCATGAAGGAATGGATTGATGAGCACAAGGAAGACATTGACGAGGTCAAATCCTCCGAAGACGTCGTTTTGAAAAATGCAGGCCGTGACATCTACGAAAAGCTTTTCAAAAACTACACCGAAAAGCAGTGGGGAACTTCAGCGGCAAACTTGAGCTCAAGCGTCATTTCAAGAATCCCTTTCAGATTCAACCATGACGACAGGTACTTTGCTGACGCATATCAGGGAATGCCTAAGGAAGGATTCACAAGGATGTGTGAAAACATGGCAGCATCAGACAAGATTCATGTGATGCTTGACACCGACTACAAGGACGTCATCGATGGCATCAACTATGAAACCCTGATCTACACTGGTCCTATCGACTACTTCTACAACTACAAGTACGGAGAACTCCTCTACAGATGCCTCAACTTCGTTTACGAGATTTTGGATGAGGATTCATTCCAGGAAGTTGCAGTCGTCAACTATCCGAACGACCCTTACTTCACAAGGATTACCGAGTTCAAGAAGCTTACCTGGCAGGAAGTCGAAGGAAAAACCGCAATCATGAGGGAGTATCCTGGATTCAACGGAGAGAAATGCTATCCTTATCCTACCCAGGAATACCTCGACAAGTTCAAGCTCTATGAAGCTGAAATGGAAAAAGAAGAAAACGTCATATTTTTAGGAAGGCTTGCCAAGTACAAATACTACAACATGGACCTGGTTGTGAAGGACGCCTTGGAAGTCTTTGAAAATCAAATCAAATAAAGGTGATTAGATGATTACCATATGGCCACAATATCTTGACAATAACCTGACATTGAGCGAAGGGCGCAAGGTCTCAAAGGAGATTGCCGTAGCAGATCCTTCCCTTTCAGACATCGAGAGGGCTCTTAAAAGGTTAGGTTTGAAATACACCATTGACAAGGAAAGGGCATACCCTGGAAAATGGTATGAAAAATCCGGCAGAATCCTTGTTGAATGGGAAGGCACAAAATTAGAACTGTTAAAAGAAGTTAGCATAAAGATTAAAGAGATTAGAAACTGATTACTATGCAAATACCACAACTGATGCACGAACAGTACGTCCAGGCACGTGAGATTATCGAAAACGCAGAAGACATTAAGGTATACTCCCACATCGACTGCGACGGAATCTGTTCAGGTGCAATACTATCAACCATACTAGACAGGCAGAACAAGCCTCATGAAATCGAATTCGTGAATTTGGATGTCCTTGACGACATTGAACTGACCCATGAGCTTACAATCTTTTCCGATTTGGGCTCAGGCCAGAATATTACGACAAATGCCAAAAACGGACAGAAAATCATCATCCTTGACCACCATCCACCATTAAGGGATCTTGACTACAAGGATGACAAGGATTACACCTATCTTGAAATCAATCCTCTCCATCACGGAATTGACGGGTCATATTACGTGTGCGGCGGGGGACTATGCTATTTTCTGGCAAAGGAATTCGGATACAGTGATTTAAGCTGGATAGGAGTGCTCTCTGCAATCGGAGATATGCAGAATACCAAGACAGGGCATTTCGAAGGGCTTAATGAAATCATCCAGCAGGACGCAATAGACGGAGGATACCTTGAACTAATTGAAAACGACCTCAACATATACGGACGAAATACAAGGCCTCTTTTTGTGGCGCTTTCTTATTTCAGTGACGTGAAACTGCCTATTACAAACAACACCACGGAAACCATGGCCATTTTAGAAGAGCTTGGAATTGATGAGAAGCACAACAGGAAAACCTTGAACGAACTGACAATGGAGGAGAAGGGAAAAGTTTTCCAGAAACTGGTTGAGATGATTTCCAAAGTCGTTCCCGGAAGATACGTAAGATACATCCCTCAGCTGATTATCGGAGACTCATACACATTCCTTAAAGAGGATGAGGAAAGCTTCCTCAGGGATGCTTCAGAGTTTTCAACAGCAATGAACGCTTGCGGAAGAAACCATGAGGAAGTTGTTGCAATGGAAGTCCTTAAAGGGGACAGGATTATTGCGCTGGACGAGCTGGAATCAATCAGTAAGACACACCGGTACAATCTTGCAACCTCAATCGAAAAGGTCACTGAAGGAGATGAGACAAAAATCATCGAAATGGAAAACCTGCAGTACTTTGACGGTGACGGAATCAAGCCTGAAATCGTAGGTACAGTGACAGGAATGATATTGGGACACTGCAACTGGAAAAAGCCAATCATAGGATTTACCCAAACCGACAATGACGGACTTAAGGTTTCACTGAGATGCTCCAGACTGCTTTCATATGACGGAATCCATTTCGGAAACATCATCCGCAAAATTGCCTCTGAAGTTGGAGGAAGCGGAGGAGGGCATGCCATGGCCTGCGGTGCATACATTCCGATTGATAAAAAGTCAGAGTTCCTTGATAGATTTAATTCTGAGTTGAATGGTAAGCTTATAAATTAATTACCTATATATATAATAAAATAAAAATATAAATTATATCAATTTCAATTGAGGAGTTGACCACCATTTAGACTCAAAAATGGAGGGTTTGAAAAAGCCCATGTTGACTATCATAATATTTAATCCGGAAAAATATGGGACTATCAAATACATCAAATCATTTAAATTTCCAATATTAACAATTGAATTGATTTAATATCATTTGAATCGTATTGTCCAAATATTAACCCACGGAATAATTTGGCGAATGATATCTAACTCAGGAATAGTAGATAAACTATAAACTGGTTTATACACTAAACAACTTTAATTAAAACTTACTTGTGGAAATAAAAATCAAAAATCCACTTGTTATAAAAAATAAAACTTATTAGAACCTAAAAATGGTTTTTAATAGAATATAATGGGATTCCAATCAACTTGAAAAATCAAGAGACACATGTCAAAGAGGGATGAAAAATGATGAAAGCATTCAAAAAAAGAGGTGCTCTTACACACTTCCAGATATTAAGTGAAATATCCAAACAAGATCCACACCTCAAACAAAAAGATTTGGCTAATACATTAGGGATTACAATACAGGCAGTTTCCGAAAACATCAAAACATTAATCGAATTGGGCTATATTACTTCCAAAGACGGAAGGTCACCATATAAAATAACCCAATCAGGTATCGACAAAGTCAAAAAGGACGCAATCAGCTTAAGAAAATATTCCGATTCAGTTCTCGAAACAATGAATCATTATAAAACAATATGGCCCGCTATTGCTCGTGAAGAACTTAAAAAAGATGATATTGTTGGGCTTTTCATGGAAGACGGAGTATTATACGCCCACAAAAAAGAAGAAAATGCAACAGGCATTGTTCTTGAAGACGCAGAAGCGAACATGGACGTTGCCCTGACCAACCTTACCGGACTCATTGACATGAATGTCGGTGAAGTTACAGTAATCAACGTGCCTACAATCAAGGACGGCGGATCCAAATCCTGCGACTTGGACCTTATCAAAAAGGTTTATGAAAACGGAACCAACACCGGCGCAAAAGTCGACAAGGTTGCCGTTGCAGGAACAGTTTCACGTGCTGTCGTTAAAAAATTAGGCTTGCCAATTGACATAGAATATGCTGCGCCTCAAGCAACTGCAAATGCAGCCCGCAAAGGGCTCAACGTTCTTGCAATCTGTGTAGGGGACATGAGCAAAGCATTCACACGTGAACTTGAAAACGAAAAAATAAAATTCAATATTATTGATGGCGGAAAATAACTACTTTTCCCTCATCATTTTTAATAGACTTGCAGCTATCTCATCACTTGAAATATTTTTTGAGGAATTTTCCTTTACTATTTTTAGATACTTCTCCAAATCGTCATTCTCAACTGAAGATTTGACCTTATCCATTATTGCCTTATCCTTGATGGCTTCGATTTCGCTGTCAGACGGAACCTTCTTTTCTGTGATTTTAGATTTGGATTTTATGTTATTGAATGCATGCTCATCCTGTTTGGTGACCATGGTGAACGCAAATCCTGCATTTCCAGCACGGGCGGTTCTTCCAATCCTGTGGGTATATCCGTCCATGTTCTGCGGCACGTCATAGTTGATGATGACATCTAAATTGTTTATGTCAAGGCCACGGGCAGCCACATCACTAGCCACCAGAAATCTGACATTACCGTTTCTGAATTTGTTCATTACCCTGTCACGGGTCTTTTGGGACATGTCACCATGAAGAGCTTCAGCAGAATATCCTGATTTTTTAAGGTTTTTGAAGACAAAATCAACACCGGATTTGGTGTTGCAGAATATCAAAGCCGATTTGACATTATAAGCCTCAAAAATCTTGCACAGGTCATCGAACTTGTACTTATGATTTGTCCTGAAAGAATACTGTGTGATTTTAGGTGAGGTTTTCCTGTTTGAATCAATCTTTATGAACTTCGGATTCTTCTGATAATTTTTTGCAATCCTTTTGATTTCAGTCGGTATTGTCGCTGAGAAAAGCAGGGTCTGCCTTTGGTGAGGAGTGTCTCTTAATATCCTCTCGATGTCCTCCCGAAATCCCATGTCTAACATTTCATCGGCCTCATCCAAAACGACAGTTTCGATGCCTATCAAATCAAGGTTCCCCCTTTCGATATGGTCGATTACACGTCCGGGAGTTCCAACCACTATATGGACTCCCTTTTTAAGGACTCTTGTCTGCTTTCCTATTGGCTGGCCTCCATAAACAGCAAGGCACTTGAGCTTTTTGATGTGTTTTCCGACCTCATCGATGACGCCTGCCACCTGAATGCAAAGCTCCCTTGTCGGACAGAGGATTATTGCTTGTGGAGATTTGTCTTCAATGAAAACCTTCTCCAGAATAGGAATCGCAAATGCAACTGTCTTTCCTGAGCCTGTCTGTGCCTGGGCGGTAATGTCACGGCCTTCAAGCTCAAGGGGGATTGCAATCTTTTGAATAGGAGTGGTCCTCTCAAAGCCCATCCCGTCAATGGCCTTCAAAATATCGTTGGAAATATCAAAGTCACTGAATTTCATCATATTAATATTTAAAAAACAGAATTAAAATAATTTGCTTTGGTATGACTTTTGTGGAAACTCATTCAAAAAGCTGAATACTTCATTGAAGTTGTTGAGAATGTTGTTCTCATGGGTTCTTCTTTTAAAAATTCTCATGAGATTCTTTTCGTCAGGTGACGGAATCTGATATGAATCGCCGTAGTTTCTGATGTACTTTTCCTTAAGTCCTGGAAAATGCTCATCAAGCTTCTGGTAGAAATACTCGCGATTGCCCTCTCTAAGAGTCATTCCCATTCCATGGCAGAATATTCCCTTAACGCCTGTTTCGATGCAGTAATCCAAAATGGAGTTGATGTTCTCCTCGGTGTCGTTGATGTATGGAAGAATCGGACACAGCCAGACGACTGTCGGAATGTTTTCCTCCTTAAGAATGTTTAAGACCTCAACACGCCTTGAAGTGGGACATACATGAGGCTCCAGTATTCCGCACAAATCGTCGTCTGCAGTCGTTAATGTCATCTGAATCACTACCCTTGCCTTTTCATTGATCTTTTTAAGCAGGTCAAGGTCCTTTAAAACAAGGTCTGATTTTGTGATGCAGGTGAATCCGAAACCGTAACTGTAAATCAGCTCCAATGTGTTTCGCACATGACCCAAATGCTTCTCAAGAGGAATGTAGGGGTCAGTCATGGCACCTGTTCCAATCATTGAAGGAGTTCTTTTTCTCAGTTCCTTTTTCAAAAGCTCAAGATAGTTTTCCTTGACTTCAATGTCTTCAAAGGCATGGTTCATCCCATACTTCTTGCTTCTGGAGTCGCAGTAGATGCATCCGTGGGTGCAGCCCCTGTAAAGGTTCATCCCATTATTTTTAGAGAGGATGCTTTTGGAAGTTACATAGTGCATGAATATAATCTATCGAAACCACTATTTATAGAACCTGCGAGAGAGCAAATGTAAAGTATTAAGAAATACATAATAACATTATGGAACAAAAAAACATTACCGAATACGAAAAGAGTTATGCAATTAAAGAGCATCCTTCCATCAAAGGTGTTCAAATTATTGAAGGTAAAAACAATTTCCCCATTAGTTGGCTCAACCAGCAAGGATATTGCGAATACCAGATATACATGAAAGGGATAGAAACTGCAGCCACACCTGAAATGACACATGGAAGCGACATCCACAACCAGCTTGAAGAGGCCTTCAAAAAGGATGCGACACCTACAAGCTTTGAGGATGCAGTCGAAGCATCCAAAAGCGAGGCGTTAATGTCAAGGGAATGCTTTGTGGTTGCACCGGAATTCGGAATAAGGGGATTCATCGATGAAATATGGATGAAGCCTGATGAAATCGTGATAATCGACGACAAGCCTGGACGCACACCATACTTTTCAACAATGAACCAGGTAAGGGCATACTGCCTTGCATACAAGAGCATGACAGGAGAGACAAGAAAAATAAAAGGAGCACTTAGGGAGCGCGGAACATCAAACCTCTTCTGGATAGAGGTATTCACACCCGAAGTCGAAAAGGAAATAAGATTCACAATCGAGAGAATGCAGGGTCTTCTTGAAGGTTCAAAGCCATTCATTCCAACCAAAAATCCGAACAAGTGCAGGTCATGCAGATACAAACGTTATTGTGAACACTTCAAAAGAGATTAGTTATGAACAAGCAAAAGATTTCCCTGATTCTGCTGGTTATTTTTGCCATAACCATTGCACTGACATTGGCAAACGCATTTCTCGGAGATGACAACACCATCGAAAACAGGACAGGGACAATAACTGTAGACGGCAGGACAATACATTATGAAAATGCGGGCAAATGCGTTAATGTGGTTGACGGAAATACAATTGAAGTCTATGGTGTCGGAAAGGTTCAACTGAGCCAGGTGAAAACCCCTGACTTAAACGAATCAGGATTCAGCGATGCAAAAAAGTTTGTTGAAGACAAATGCCTTGGAAAAATAGTATATCTTGACATTGACGATGCACAGCCGACAGACAAATATGGCCGCACATTGGCGATAGTTTACACTGACAGCGCTGACATTAACAGAGAGCTTATCGACTCAGGCATTGCTAAAATATCATATTTCGAGCCAAGCGAATTCAAAAAAGGGGAAGTGTAGCTACTCTTCCCAATCATCAAAATCCAAATCCGGATTAAAACCGCAGTTTTCACAGTACGGTGCATAATCATCAAGCACTGAACCGCAAATCGGACATATCATATTAAACCACCCTATGCAATCCTAAATGAATCTTGTTTTTCTTATACATCTTGTCCAGTATTGAATTCCATTCCTCAACGCTGATGTGTCCCTTGTTGGGAATCATGTCATCAAGGGAAGACTCGTTCAGGTTCAGGATATCCGCCAAGATAAATGACAGTGTCTTTCCCGTCAGTGACAAATCATAAGGATCATATCCCGTTACTGCCAAAATCCACACGTTATCCTTGGACGCACTGTTATATTCATGTCTTAATGCGTCAAACCATGAGGCAATCCTTTCGCCGTCATCAATGGAAATGTAGTAGTCCTCTCCTGAAAATTCAATGCTGTCGCATGCTTTTTTAATTTTACCTTCAAGCTCTGGAGAGCCTATTTCAAGGTCATACTCATTGTTGGTAATGGTATCTGAGAGATATTTTTCAATCTCCTTTCTGTTTTTGAAATATCCGATGGGCTCCAGCCTGTCCGGATCCCTGTCGCATAAATCAAAAATCAAATCCTCATCGACATCACAAATCTCATATCCTTCAAGCTTATGGGATTTGTATTCCTTAAAGTCGATGCAATAGTTTTCTAAATCATCTTTGTTTAAATACCAAAGAACTTGAACTTTTTTAATCATAATCCCTAATAATTCTATTGAGAACTGTTTATAACCACAGTTCTTGTAAGGTTTCCAAATAATCTGTCAGTGTTCATGAATCTGCCGACAAGCCAGTCAAAAATGATTGGAATCCAATAAATTTTGGTCAGATTGCGAACAATAGCCTGTGGCAAATTAATATTAGCTCCATTTCTGGATTTGACTTCCAGATACATTAATGCCTTACCAATGGTTGCTCCTTTAAAGCATTCAAAGACTACAAAGTAAGCAAATCCTAATATCGGAGCAATATATGGGAAAACTGAATAAACTCCAAGGACATCCATTGGACCAAATACCAGAGATAATAAATATGCCAATATCCACATCACTGCGGAAACTACAAAGAAATCAATCACATATGCAATTATTCTTCTTGAAAAAACACTTACCATGTTATCACCTAACAAACTCTAGGAACCGGATCGGCTATAGGTGCTTCAAGGATTCTTTCACCGCCGATAGGAGTGTTTACAACCACATAGTCTCCTTCGACAACTTCACCGATTATAGCTGCATTTTCACCATATTTTTCACCTTTGATGGCTTCAAGGATTTCCTCCGCCTTATCGGCCTTAACTCCCATGACCACTTTTCCTTCGTTGGCTACTTCAAACGGATCAATGCCTAACATTTCAGATACTGCATGAACTTCGTCCCTTATCGGAATCGCATCCTGTTCCAAAACAACTCCCACTCCCGCTTTTGAGGCCATTTCGTTGATTGCGTTTGCAAATCCTCCACGGGTAGGGTCTTTCATTGCAGTAACTCCCCCAATATCTAAAGCTTTTTTGATAATATTCCACATAGGAGCCACATCGGACTTCAAATCAGTGTCAAAACCGAAACCTTCCCTGAATGACATGAGACTCATTCCATGGTCACCCAAACTGCCTGTGACGATAATCTTATCGCCGACCTGCAAAGTTGAATCCCTTATCACTTCACCTTTCTTGGCGATTCCGATTCCTGTAGTCACCATGACTATTCCGTCAAGCTTGTCCTGAGGCATTACCTTTGTATCTCCGGTGATTACGGCCACGTCAACCTCTTCACAGGTTTCGTTAAGGGATTTCATGATTTTGTCCAAATCATCTATAGGAAATCCTTCCTGCATAATTATTGCGTTGGAAATAGCCAACGGACGTGCACCCATTACGGAAACATCATTGATTGTTCCTGCTGCGGAAATCCTACCGATATCTCCTCCAGGGAAGAATAAAGGGTCAATAGTATGACCATCAGTAGTCACTACAATTTCCCAATCGCCGAGCGGAATGGAAGCTCCATCATCCAATGCGTCTAAACTAATACCACCGTTTACGCTTTTTTTGGTGATATTATCTAAAACGGTGCTGGCAATCAAATTGGCCATCACTTCTCCGCCGGCACCATGATTCATACTGATTTTATCGTCTGACATTATATCTCCTAATAATCTATTATCAATAAATGATTATGTAAAAACAAGTATATAATTATAGTTAATTTTTTAAAAAAATGAGTTGAAAAATAAAAAAAAGAGAATTTAAATATGTGATATATTTAAATTAATACGCCGTTGATAACACCGTCTTGACCAGGCCTGGATGTTACTTTAGCATTACCTTCAGGGGTTTCTACGATAGCACCTTTGGTAATGATGTTCCTTCTTACGTAGTTAGGGTTTGCGGTGTTTTCGATTACTCCGAGAATGTCTACTACTTTGGTTTTACCGTTAGCGTCGGTTACGTTGATTTTGTTACCGGTAGCTAATCTGAGTTTTTCGTTTCCACCACGAGTTCTGATTTTTCTTAATTTTTTTTCATCTAATCTAGTTTCAGCAGGATCTCTTCCTAATTCTGATTTCCTTTTTCCACGGTTTGCAACATTTCTTGCACCGGATGGACTTCTAGTTGATTTTCCTTGAGAAATTGCCATTATTTCACCTAATAAATATAATTTAATAAATAATAATCGCAGTCAATAAGACTCTTTCAATTAAAACTGTGCGCAAGAAAAAATAACAGTTCAATTATAGAGAGCAATAAAGAGCCCTAAAGAATAATGATAATAAAATATTACTTTATCATTATATATAAATGTTTTATTTTTAGGCCTATTTTCACAAAAATTACAATTTATTTTTCAAAATAAATTCATCGATGAGTTTGTCGAAATCCTCTTCGGAAAGATTTTCATCAGATGCTGCCTTAAGAATCTTTTGAATTTCCTCGTCGGGAACGTCATCTCCCAAAAGCTCAAGGAGCAAATCCTTCAAATCCCCGTCGTCAATGTATGCTTCGCCGTTTTCACTCATCAGACGGGATTCATCATCCTCATCAAAAACATAATAGGGAACCTTATCCATATCAACACCTAATCCAGGTCAGGGAATTCATAATATACAATTTCATATGGGTCGTCGTCGAAATACCATTCGTTGGGCTCTTTGAGCTCGTCCTCATCCTCGTCTTCAAGCATGAACCCGTCCTCATCGACGTCGCCTTCAATTTGAACTACAATATTAACGTTTTCTCCCAAAGACTCCACATCAATGCCCAGCGCATCAAGGTCTATTTCTATTTCATCACCATCTATTGCGCTTTCGGGCAAAACAATAACAATCTCGTCTCCGGGTTTGACATTAACGTTTTGGTTATTCAAATTATCATCCTCCAAATTTTTGGAACTTTTTAATTATATTATTTAGTTTGTCCTATTTAAAATTTAAAGAGATAGTAACTTCAGTAGTTACTATCTATTTCGAAACTGAGCTCTGGAATTCCGAACTTGTTTCTGCACCTGATGGAGCAGATCTTGAGGTTTTCGATAAACATTGTGAAGCATAGGCAGATACTGTCACAGTCAATGCCTATCTTGACGTTTGAATTTTCCAGAACCTGTTTTGAGATGTCAAACACCTCTGATGCGTTGTCGACAAGCACCAATGTCGGAATGTTGTTCTTGTCTATGCCAAGAAAGATTCCTTCCGAAATGCTGTAGTCGGCGCAGTATCCATTTCGACCGTCAATTTTTCCTACAAAGGTATCGTTTACCTCATCATAACTTGATATCAATCTTTGCTTTTCCATGTTATCAACCTCATACTTACTTTAGCACCTATAACATATAAAGAAAGTGCGAGAGCATTTGAAAAGTATTCTAAAAGCATTATGAGGTAAATAAAACAATATCAAGGCAATAAAATTGTTCCCACAAAAGAATATTAAGAGGATTGAACAAAGTATAATCAGGTGTCAATATGGTAGAGGAAAGCCCGGAACAGTTAGCCCTTGAAGCCGAAATAAAAGAGCAAGCCCAAAAGTTCATAACATACCTCAATTCCACACTTCCCGAAAGCATGGAACTGGAATACGAAGGGTTTTACAGACGAGGATTTTTCGTAAGCAAAAAAAGGTATGCCGTCATTGAAGACGGGGAAATCATTGCAAAAGGACTTGAACTGGTTAGAAGGGACTGGGCGCCGATAGTCAAAAAGACACAGGAAGACATACTCATGGCAATCCTAAGGGAAGGGGATGCGGACAAGGCAATCAAAGCCGTTAAAAAAGTTCTCAAAAGACTGAAGAAAGGTGAAGTCAACAACAAGGAACTCATCATACACACACAAATCACAAAGCCCCTTGACCAGTACAAGCAAGTCGGACCACATGTCGTGGCTGCAAAAAAAATAGAAGAACACGGCATTAAAGTGAGCCGTGGAACCATCATCCAGTATATAATCGTGAAGGGAAAGGGATCCATAAGCCAAAGGGCCGTTCCGTACGAATACAGTGAAGGATATGCATATGACAAGGACTACTACATCAACAATCAGCTGATTCCGGCGGTTGAGAGAATCATGTATGCCTTCGGGTACACAAAAAAGGACCTGGAGGACATGTCCAGAGGTGAGGTCCAGCAAAGTCTTGATGCATTCTTCTGAAAAATATAAATAATCTCAAAACCATAAATATCCTTATATGTATAACGATGATAACGACCGTGTCGTATTTTTTGATATAGATGGAACATTGCTTGACACTTCTGATTTTGCTGAAACAGCAAGAAAAGCAGCTATCGGACTGATGGTGGATAACGGTTTGCCTCTTGATAAGGATGAGGCCTACGGCGTTTTAAAAACAATCATCCGTGAAAAAGGGTCAAATTACGGCAAGCATTTCAACGTGCTCACCCAGGTTGTGCTTGGCCACGAAGATCCCATGCTCGTAGCCCTCGGAATGATTACATACCACAACGTTAAGATGGCACTTTTAAGGCCTTTTCCAGAAACACTCGATACATTGATTTATCTGAAAAGCCAGGGCTACAGATTGGCAGTAATTTCAAACGGGATAACCATCAAGCAGTGGGAGAAGCTTGTAAGACTCAACATCCACTCATTTTTCGATGCGGTGATTACTTCCGAAGAGGTCGGAAAGGAAAAACCAGACAAACTGATTTATGATGTTGCAATAAGAAAAATGCATGGAAATCCTGAAAAATCAGTGATGATTGGAAACAAGTTCAAAGCAGACGCTTTGGGTGCCGTCAATGCGGGATTAAGTGCTATTCTTGTAAACTCTGACGTTACAGAAGATGACAGAGAATACATCAAAAAACATAAACTGGACATTACAATTGTTGATGATATTGGTGATGTTAATACAATATTATAACTCACCAAAACAACTATTTTTTTAAAATTCGAGTTCTAAAGTCACTGGACAGTGGTCTGAACCGTAAACGTCGGACAATATTTCAGCTATTTTTACGTTGTCCTTCATTTCTTCATTTACATAAAAATAGTCAAGTCTCCACCCTGCATTCCTTTCACGTGCACGGGTTCTGTAGCTCCACCATGTAAAGTTGTTTTCGCCTTCGTCAAACATCCTGAAAGTGTCGATGAATCCTGCTTCTTCTAACTGGTCCAGCCATGCGCGTTCCTCAGGCAGGTATCCTGATTTTCCTTCACAGTTTTTCGGATTGTATACATCGATTGGATTGTGGGCGATATTGTAGTCTCCGGTTATGACCAGATTCTTTCCTTGCTTTTTAAGTTCAATGAGCTCCTCAAGCAACGCATCGCAGAATGCAACCTTGAAATCAAGTCTTTTGGATTCCATCCCGCTGTTCGGAAAGTAGATGTTGTATAATATGAAGTCAGGATATTCAATTTTTAAAACCCTTCCTTCACTGTCAAGCTCTTCAATGCCAAGACCTTTTGTCACATTAACGGCCTCGATTTTGGAGTATGTGCCAACGCCGCTGTATCCTTTCCTTTCAGCTTCGTTGTAGTACTTATGAAATCCATCAACGCCCGCCAATTTCTTTGGAATATCCTTTTCGGTAGCTCTTACTTCCTGAAAGTTGATGATGTCTGCATCACTGTTTTCAAACCAGCTCCAGAATTCCTCCTTTTTGGAAACTGCCCTTATACCATTGACGTTCCAAGAAACCAGCTTGATAGACATTATAATCTGACTCCTTTATCAAGAGGAACTTCACGAAGCCAATTGATGTCACTTTTGTATAGCATACGGATGTCTTCCACATCGTATCTAATCATTGCAAGCCTTTCTATACCCATACCGAATGCCAATGCAGGCTGGTCAATGCCTAACGGTTTGAGCACTTCTGGCCTGAACATTCCGGCACCTCCAAGCTCAATCCAGCTTTCCTTTTCCTCGAGATAAATCTCACTTTCGGTAGAGAGATAAGTGTACGGGAAGTAGGCAGGTCTGAACCTTACTTCAAATCCTAATTTTTTATAGAACTCTTTTAAAACACCTAAAAGATTTTGATAGCTGATTCCTTCACCGCATACCAGTCCTTCAACCTGGTGGAATTCAGGCAGGTGCTTGTAATCGAAGGTTTCTCTCCTGAATACCCTTCCGACTGAAAACATCTTGATTGGAGGCTCATGTTCAAAAAGGTGTTTTGTTGAGATTCCTGTTGTGTGTGTCCTTAAGACGCTTTGGCGTGCAATGTCCTCGCTCCAATCGTATTGCCATCCAATTGATCCGGTATCTGCTCCGGTTTCGTGGGTTTCTGCAGTGAGTTTCACAAGGTCCATGTCCGGCAAATCACAGGTGAGAGGATTTTTGAGATAGAATGTGTCCTGCATTTCACGGGCCGCATGGTCCTGTGGCTGGAAAAGTGAATCGAAGTTCCAGAATGCTGATTCGACATATTCACCATTGTCTTCAACAAATCCCATATCCAAAAAGATGTCCCTGATTTCGTCAATGATTACTCTTAAAGGGTGCTTTTTGCCTGCAAAGATGACTGGAGCTTCTGCATTAATGTCATAAGGACGGTATTCTAAATCTTTCCATTGCCCATCCTTGAGATGCTGGTGTGTTAATTGAGTGGCCTGTTCTTTGATAATGAATCCTTCCTCAAGAATAGCTTCACCTTTAGGCAGTATTTTAAAGGAATGTGAGGTTTCCTTTTTGACGTTTAAAATGTTTTTCCTGCCCGCTAATTTTTTGACTCCGTTGAGCAAATCATCAGTGAAAAGTCGGACCCCGTCAGCATTTGCCTTCAGGTAATCCAGAGTTTCCTCATCCACATCCATTTTGGATGCAAAATCCTTACCGAAATCTGTGATTGTAACCATTCCCTTATCGATGTTTGCCCAGTTTTTACGGCGAAGCCAACCGATAGCGATGTTTGTTTCCTTTTTGTCAACACCGGTTTCTGTGGATAAATCTTTCATGTGAATCCTGTCTTTATTAGCCAAGGCATTCAATATCCTACGTTCAGGAAGTCCCTTTTCGGCATATTCCTTTCCGTCATCAGTCAATGAATAGATTTCCTCAACGTCCTTGTGCATTTCGATAATGTCCTTTGATGCAAGGGAACCTGCAGCACTCATTACTGACTTGATGTCCATACCAGTGTTTTTGGCAATCTCTTCAGGAGTTGCCTCAGGATTGGCTTCCAGTTCTTTTAAAAGTTTCTTTTCATAGATATGCAATTCACTAATGGTTTTTTTAATATCCTCACTCATTTAAACACCATAATTTTAAGATTAATAATATAATAATATATGTTTGAAAACATTAATAAATATAGTGCCTAACTGGAAAAATCAACATATATTTACCATGAATTAAAAAAATATTAATCATGAGCGAAATTACTGAAGCCGTAAGGCTATTTGAAGAGGGTTACGTGTGTTCACAAGCAGTGTTTGCGGCATTTTCCCCAGATTTGGGTCTTGAAAAAGAGCAGGCATTGAAGATTGGAGCATGTTTTGGAAGTGGAATGAGAAAAGGAGAGGTTTGCGGAGCCTGCACCGGTGCGCTGATGGCATTGGGTCTTAAATACGGCCAGAGCAAGGAAAAGTCAAATGAAGCCTGTGAAAGATTTTTGGATAAATTTGAAAATGAAAACGGTTCCTACATCTGCAACGAGCTTCTTGGATGCGACATCAGAACAAAAGAAGGGGTTGAATTTGCAGTTGAAAACAGACTGTTTAAGGAATTCTGTCCGAAGATGGTTGAATCCGCAGCAAAACTTACAAAAGAAATAATTGAAGGGGGGATAGAATAATCCCCCCCTTAAAAAACTTATTCGAAATTGGATTTAAGATAGCTTACAAAAATGGATGCTGCTGTCAAATCGGCAGTGGTTCCAGGATTGTACTTGTTTTTAAACAGATAATCGTCAAACTCTTTTAACCTTTCACCAAAGTCATCAGCATCCTTGAGGTTTAAAAGATCCCTTGTCATCATTGATATTTTCAAAGCCTCATCTGAGCCGTATTTTCTTGAAATCAGTGTGTCGGGAACCTGTGATAGTATTGTGAGGAATGTCAAAACACATGCTTCGTTTTTGGTTTTTTCATCCTTAAGTTCATGATATGTGGGATATCCTATTTCAAAGACTGCAGGCATGTCGGAGGTCATCTCACGGGCAAGCATGTCCCATGGCGCTGAGATTTTCAAAACGTCAAACATTGTCTGATTGTTTTGCCTCAGCTCGTTTTTTGCATTGTCGCTTGAAACGTCGTATTCGTCCTGGTCGCCCATTCCTCCCGCATCGGCAATGTTTATCGCATCATATAAATCGCATGCATCATCGACTGAGGTGTTTGCCATTAGCACCTTGACATTTTCCCTTATCTCATCAAAATCGGAACTTATTGCGGCCGCAACAGCAATTGGTGTTGTCATCATCACGATTCCGAGGTTGGTGTTGTTCTTAATCCATCTGTCGGTTTCGGCCACTGCCTGGAGAATGTATTTTCCAAGTTCAGGGTTTTCGATGTCCACATCACTGCATGCTTCACGGATTGTGTCTCCGATGACAATGCCGCTTATCACGAAGTCCTCAAACTCCATGTCGTCATAGTCTCGGGTTCTATGGACATTTCCAGGTTTTGGATAACCGCTGACCTCAAGTGCTGAGGCAATCTGTGCTATTTTTGCAATTTCATCAGGGTTCATTCAATCAACTCGTTGAAAAGTAAATATGGTGCAAAGTTAGTGATAATCAGGTCTGCTCCTGCTCTTTTTATTGAAAGCAGGGATTCCAAAATTGCCCTTTCTGTTAAAAATCCCTTTTCTATAGCTGCCATGAGCATTGCATATTCACCGCTTACGTTATATGCAACCAGAGGAAGCATGAATTCATCACGTACCATGCGAACAACATCCAGGTACGGAAGTGCCGGCTTTACCATCAGAAAGTCGCAGCCTTCAATGACGTCAAGCTCGCATTCTCTTATGGCTTCAACGGCATTTGCCGGATCCATCTGGTATGATTTCCTGTCACCTGCATGAGGAGATGAGCATGCCGCAACCCTGAAGGGTTCGTAAAATGCTGAAGCGTATTTTGCGGAGTATGACATTATCATCACGTTTTCATATCCTTCATCGTCCAGAGTCTGTCTGATTGCACCGACCCTTCCGTCCATCATGTCTGACGGTGCAACAATGTCTGCTCCGGCTTCGGCATGAGATAATGCAACCTTTGCGATGTATGGAAGTGATTCGTCGTTTAAAATTTCAATTCCGTCATCAGTATCATCATTTTCAACAATCATGCCGCAGTGGCCATGAGAAGTGTATTGGCACAGGCAAACATCACTTATAATCACAAGGTTTGTTTCCTTTTTGAGTTTTCTGATGGCTTTCTGCACAATGCCTGTTGCCGAATAGTCTGGAGTCGCTATTTCATCCTTGGTTTCTTCCTTTGGAATTCCAAATACTATGATTGACTTCAATCCTTTTGCCTCAAGCTGCTTTGCAAAGTCAACGCCTGCGTCAAGGGAATATCTGAACTCCCCAGGAAGTGAGGAGATTTCCTCCTTTTCCATTGCTTGGAGCTCTTCCTTGAAATAGATAGGGTAAATCAGGTCCTCTTTTTCAAGTTTGGTTTCACGCACGATATCTCGGATTTTAGCATTCTTTCTTAATCTTCTCATTCTTGTTGTTGGAAACTGCATAATTATCACTTGATTATAATTTTGATTTGAAATTATTTATAATTGACATATTGTTCCCCCTATGAAAAATTGTCGTGACAATGTAAAATTGATGTGAGACAGTAAAATTGTTCTGAGTCTGTAAAATTGCTTTAAAGCAATAATTAAGATTAGAAAAAGAATTTAACAAAATTTATATAATATTTTTAAAAAATAGTCACATAATATATTTTAAATCTAAAATAAAGAAAATTAATGGATGCATTAAATGAGATTCAAAACAATAGAAGACTACAATAAAGACTTGGAAGACATGGAAGAAAACCTCAGAGAAATGGAAGATAACATTGAAAAACATCAAGATAATGGAGGGACCTTGGGCAATTATGAAACATACAAATACCTATATAATATTTTTAAAAAAGACAGAATAAGATTCATTGAAAATGTAAATAAAATAAACTTACAATTCGACCATGATTTAGAAAAGGGAGCGCTAACAATTACAGAATTTTATAATTTGACAACAAAATTTAATAAAATTAGGAATTTAACCGGAAACTTATTTGGAAATGACAATCCCAATGAAGATTTAGTAATCAATGGAATTATCAATTCCCCTTATAAAATCACATTGTCATTTAAAAATCCAACCGAAGAAGATGTAAAACGAGACTCAGCCCGGAAAAAAGGACTGATTAAAATTTTCGATTTAATACAATGCGGAGATGACATTGAAAAATTAAAAAAAGAAGTAAAATTCAATACAAATGAAATATTAATGGCATATAATGAATTTTTAAAGGAGATTATAAAACATGACAGAGGATTTATCCTAGATACTGAAATGGAGACCGTTAAAGTAGGGTTAACACTAGAACAATGCAAAAACATATGCAAAAATTTAAAAGTTGATTTTTATTAAATTATGAAAAACAATGCTGACTTCACACTTAATACTAATATTGAGACTGTTAAAGCAGGCCTGACTTTAGAGCAAAGTAAAAACATTTATGAAAATTTAAATGTTTAGAATACAAATATTACATTAATTACCAAAAAGAGGCCTAAAATGTCAAATTCAATTGGAGAAAAATTTCGAATAACAAGTTTCGGTGCCAGTCACGGAGTGGCTGTGGGTGCCGTTGTTGATGGATGTCCCGCTAATCTTGAATTAAGCGTTGAAGATATTCAAAAGGAACTGGATAAAAGAAAACCTGGAACAAGCAGTGTCACAACACCAAGAAAGGAAGCCGATGAAGTTCAGATTCTTTCAGGCATCTTTGAAGGAAAGACTGACGGAACACCAATCTGCGGAGTCATCTTTAACAAAAATCAGCATTCCAAAGACTATTCAATGTTTAAAAGCACGCCCCGCCCATCCCATGGTGATTTCGGATGGATGTCCAAATACGGAAACTACGACTACAATGGAGGTGGCCGTGGAAGCGGCAGGATAACAATCGGCCATGTCATCGGCGGCGCAATTGCCAAAAAACTCCTCAAAACACAAAATATTGAAATCGTTTCCCATGTGACTCAAATTGGAGACATTAAAGCAGAGCCTCAGGAATTGAGCGCCATCATTGAAAATATAGAGAAAAATCCTGTGCGCTGCGCTGATTTGAATGCTTCAAAGGAAATGGAAGAATTAATTCTTGCTAAAAAACAGGAAGGTGATTCTGTAGGAGGAATTGTCGAAACAATAGCTGTTAATGTGCCATCAGGCCTGGGAGAACCGGTATTTGAAAGGCTTGACGGAGACCTTGCAAGGATTCTGATGAATATCGGTGCGGTCAAGGGAGTTGAAATCGGCCTCGGATTTGACGTTGCAAACCACACTGGAAGCGAGATTAACGACGAATACCAAATAAAAGATGGTAAAATCACAACAAAAACCAACAATTCAGGAGGCATTATCGGCGGCATGAGCAACGGCATGCCGATTGTTTCAAGAATTGCAGTAAAGCCTACCCCATCAATTTCCAAATGTCAGGATTCAATCAATCTGGAAACAATGGAAAACGAAAAAATAGAAATTAAAGGAAGGCATGACCCATGCATCTGCCCTAGAGTGACAGTTGTTGCAGAATCAAGCACTGCAATTGTCCTTGCAGACCACATGATTCGCTCAGGATTCATTCATCCTTCCAACTTGGAACATTAACGTTTTTTCATGAAAGAAACTTCATCAAACTCGTTGTTCTTAAATGCGAGCTGATAGGAGTTTTTCCTCTCATTTTTAAACATCTTATGATTTGTGCTGTGGCTCGGTGACTCGACATCTTTCAGGGAAATCAGCCTGAATCTTCTCGGATTGTTGTAATTGACATTGAATGACAATCCGTCAAATGCTGCGATTGTCTTGACTCCGGTTATCTTTGAAACCTTTTTGGCCTCAGTGACAGGATTGTTTGATATCATCTTGAGGCCCAAATGGGTCATCACAGCCACTTTAGGTTTTACCTCATTAATCAGGTCGATGAAATTGCGGGTGCACATGTGACCGTTGATAGGTCTGTTTCCAGGTCTCAGCACGCTGGCTATTAAAATGTCTGCGCCATTATGCTCATCTGCCAAGCCTTCAAAATATCCCGTATCGGAAGTATATGAGACCTTAAATCCGTTGTAGTCTATCTGAAATCCGCAGCCGGTGGGGTCTCCATGCTCTGTCTTGGTGCCCTTTACCCTGATGTTATTGACACCGACAAATTCTCCTTCCTTTAGGACAACCTTTTCGGACTTGGATTGATGGTAGCTTGAAATGCATGGTCCCCACTCTTCAAAACCGTTCAAGACGCTGTCACTACCTATGATTGTTCCGAAATCCCTTGTCATTCCTCGTGTCATGGCTTCGATGAGCACTTCAGCATCGTTGTAATGGTCTGTGTGTGCATGAGTTACGAAAACGCCGCTCAGATTGCGGGGATCAAATCCGAATTGGTAAGTTCTCACAAGAGCTCCAGGTCCGGGGTCAATGTGATAATTCTTTCCGCCGAGATTATCAATCCTGAACCCTCCTGTCATCCTTCGCTGTGAAATGGCAGAAAACCTTCCGCCACCACTACCTAAAAACGTAATTTTCATTTAGATCCCCTATCATAATGAACATAAAATAATATCACATTTTAGAGGTGATTTGTCCTTTTTAAGGCATAAATCCTCATTTTTGATAACGACCTTGTCGCCTATTTTGACATTGTCACTTTCTGTAAACATCAATACATTCTGACCAGGTGCTGCCTTTTGCTGCCAGTTTCCGTCCATTGCCTGTGTCTTGTCGTTAAGCTGGACAAACAGCATGTTTCCGTCAATTGAAACCACTCTTCCAATGTCTCCATTGTCGATGATTTTTTCGGCCATTTCAATTTCAATGTTTTGCTGAACCAGCTTTTCAGTCAGGTCCTGTCTGAACTTGATTAGGACTTTGATGTCATGGTCAATTGTCATGTTAAGATGCTGCTGTGCGGTTGGAGCGCTGTAGGTTGGCTGTTGAATTAAAGTGTCAAATTTCTTGCCAACTGTAGGAGTCTGAGAAGCGACTTCACTTAAAACATCTTCAAAGACCTCACCCATATACTTCAGGCTTTGGGAAGCTTTCCATTTCTTTTGAATGAGATTTTGAGCCAATTTCTTTGCATAATTATTTCCAAAAATGATTATTCCCTTTTCACCGGCCTTACGTGATTTGGTCTCTGAACCCAACAGTTCAACCAGCTGATAGCCGTTGGTTGTCCCGTAAATCCTTCTTCGTTTTGTCTCAAATGTTCCTTTGGTACTCACTTCACCCCGAACGCAGTTTCCAACTATCTTCAGCTTGCTTGCATCGTCTGTGATTTTTATTGAGATGCCCAGCTCTTCTGCACGATTTGCAAATTCCTCGTCATTGGTGATTTTACCACCATACAGTTCATTTTCTAAGGTTTGTAAATTCTCTTTATCACCGAAATATCCTATTCTTCTTTTATCTCCGGTCATTACACATCCTTTTTTACCCATGTAAGCGATAATTAAGCTCATAATATCCCCTAATTAGATATTTTAAAATTTTTAAAATATCACAAATTTATTAATTATATATAGTTATATTAATCATGTATTAAATAGTTTAACCGAAAAATCATTTTAAAGGAAAAATTTTAAAAATCTGTCAATAAATAAAAACCATTCTATTTTTTCAAATTATTTAAAAAAGAAGTGATAATCATCAAATTCATTCAATAAGAATTTAGCATGATGTTCAATCAACATGTTTAAATATTAATATGGTCATAAATTAGATTATAATAATTGTTAATTATTTATCATTATAGATTGGATATAATGTTAACAAAAATTATAAGGAGAAGAACTTATGAAAGATCTCAATAAAATGTTTAAACCTGAATCCGTAGCCGTTATTGGTGCATCCAATACCCCTGGAAAAGTAGGATACAGTATTGTGGATAATCTCATCAATGATGGGTTTGAAGGAGAAATATATCCTGTAAACCCAAAAGGTGGAGAGATTTTAGGAAAACAAGCATATGCAAATATTAAAGACGTACCGGGAAAAGTAGATTTAGCAATCATTACAATCCCTTCCGTATTTGTAAACACCGCTGTTGAAGAATGTGGTGAAGTCGGCGTTGAAAATATGGTAGTCATTACCGCTGGTTTTAAGGAAGTCGGCGAAGAAGGAGCTAAACTGGAAGCTGAATTAACCGCCCTTGGTGAAAAATATGGCATAAACATTATTGGACCAAACAGTTTAGGAATAACCGATTCACACACTCCGTTAAACGGATCATTCTCACAGATGATGCCACCAACAGGAAACATGGCATTCATTTCACAAAGTGGAGCTATGATGGTAGCTATCATCGACTGGAGTGTAACATCCGGAATCGGATTCAGTAAAGTAATCAGTTTAGGTAACAAGGCAGGAGTAAGCGAAATCGAGCTGCTCCAATACCTGGCAGAAGATGACGAAACCAATGTAATCATCTGTTATCTCGAATCCATTTCAGATGACGAAGACTTTGTAAGAACCATGAGGGAAACAGCACACAAAAAACCGATTATCGTTCTCAAATCAGGTTCAAGTTCCGCAGGTGCAGAAGCAGCATCCTCACACACAGGAGCTCTTGCAGGAAGTGACCTTGCATTCGATACCGCATTTAGGCAATCCGGAATCATGCGTGTTGAAACAATGGCAGAACTCTTCGACTTAGGTCTTGCATTCTCCAAAGCACCGCTGCCTAAAGGTGATAATGTAGCGATTATCACAAACGCAGGTGGTGGAGGAGTACTTACCGTCGACGCAATGGAAAAGGCAGGGTTGCAACTTGTACAGTTCGACGAAGAAACCACTGCAAAACTTAAAGAATGCGTTACCGAAGAAGGAAGTGCAAAAAACCCAATCGACGTATTAGGTGACGCTCCTGTAAGCAGATACAAAGAATCCCTTGAAATCGTGTTGAGCCAAGAGGAAGTTGACAGCCTAATCGTAATGGTTTGTCCTACCGCATCAGCAGACCCTGACGGAATCGCAAATGCAATCCTTGAAGA
Source organism: uncultured Methanobrevibacter sp. (assembly GCF_947169325.1). Classification (GTDB taxonomy): domain Archaea; phylum Methanobacteriota; class Methanobacteria; order Methanobacteriales; family Methanobacteriaceae; genus Methanocatella. The sequence continues at coordinate 30,276 of NZ_CAMVPN010000007.1, forward strand.
GAGAAAAGAATTCGACAAACCGATTATTGTAGTGAATATGGGAGGACCCTCCTTTGAAGCTGCAAATGACGCTTTAAGAGAAAACGGAGTGCCAACCTACGTATTCCCAGAAACCGCAGTAACCGCACTTGAAGCAATGACAAGATACGCAAAACTCGAATCCAGAGAATACGATGACGTCATTGAAAAAATCGATGATGTGGACAAGGATGCAGTAGCTGCAATATTCGACAAAGTAAAAGCCGACGGCAGAGACACCTTGCTTGGAAGCGAAGCATATGCAGTAGCTGAAGCATATGGAATTTCAGCAGCACCAATCAAATTGTCAACAAGTGCTGATGAAGCTGCAAAACTTGCAGAGGAAATGGAATTCCCTGTTGTGCTTAAAATCGCATCAGACAAGATTTTACACAAATCCGATATCGGCGGTGTAAAAGTAGGAATCTCCTCAGCTGAAGAGGCAAAAGCTACATTCGATGAAATCATTGCAAACGCCAAAGCGGCACACCCTGACATCGTGCCTGACGGTGTAGAAGTGCAAAAGATGATGGATTCCGGTGAAGAAGTCATCGTAGGTATGATCCGTGACAAACAGTTCGGACCTATGATTGCATTCGGTATGGGTGGAATCTACGTAAACCTCATTGAAGACGTGTCATTCAACCTTGCAAAAGGAATGAGTTCCCAGGAAATCGATGAACAAATCGAATCAACCAAAGTATCCAAATTACTGGCAGGATACAGAGGAGAAGCACCTTGCGATGTTGAAGAGGTTAAAGAAGCTATCAAAAGAGTAGCAAGATTAACACTCGACTTCCCAGAAATCTCAGAGTTGGACATAAACCCAATCTTCGTCTACGAAGAAGGTTCATCTGCACTCGATATTAAAATCAAATTATAATTTCTCACATGAGAAATTATCTCTTTTTTTTCTTTTTTTATTCACACTATCAGTGATTATATGAACGGCGAAATTGATTTGGAACTTTACACTATTTCTCTGATTCGTTTGAACACTGCTTTTCAGAAATTGGATAACATCTGCGAAGCATCGACATTGATGAATGAAAGCGCCGATGATTTGGAAAGATTTTATAATGATGTTATTGACGATTTAAACCGGGAAGAGGTTAATTTCGGTGAATATTATCCTTTTTTTGAAAACGGAAAACAGACATTTCCTCAATACATCAATGCACTTGGAGAAATTGAAAATGACGAATTGGAGGAAGTTGTAGATAAACTAATTAATATTTTTAATAACTTGAACAGAATAGCTGAAGCATTTCCCACACAGGGTGGATTAAATGAATGAAACATTAGAAAAGATTGGAATTACAACAGAAGAAAGATATGAATGCATTTATACAACAATAAGTCCTGAAGGAGTTAAGAACTCAGCTGCAATAGGATTGAAATATTTCGGCGGCAATGACGTAGGATGCAGGATATTTGAAGGGTCAAAAACCCTGGAAAACATTCAAAAAACCAAAAAGTACGTCGTTAATGTCACACAGGACCCGATGATTTTTACAAAATCAACAATCGACAAGCTTCCGGATGAATATTATACAGACGACACTGACATTGCCGTTTTAAGGGATGCTGGATCATACATTGTCGTTAATGTCGTTGACATTGACGAGCAGAAGCCGGAAAATACTCCTATCGACAATGACCAAAGCATTTTCATGATTAAAGGTAAAATCGAAAAGGTTGTCGTTAATGATGAAAGCATTAAAGCTTTTAACCGAGCATTTTCAGGCATTATCGAATGTCTTGTAAATGTTTCAAGATATAAGATTGTCGATGACAAAAAAAGGAAATACTATATGGACAGAGTCATTGAAAACGACAGAATGATTTCAAGAATCGGAAATGGCAAGTCAAAAGAAATAATGAAACTTTTAAAAGAAGAATACGAAAAAAACTAAACGCCACAAAAAAATAAAATAAAAGCATAGTTATTTAACTATGCTTCCCAGAACAATTTGTCATGAGTTACAGTGCTGTTTAAAATACCGATATCCACTTCAAGTTGTTGGAATGCATCCACATCTGCTTTGAAGGTATTATCAATACCAGATATGAATGGGAAACTTTCTAATGAAAGAGCTTCTAAATCAGCATCAGCTACAATGTCTTCAGGGAGTAATTTAACTACTGCACTTGCATTGCCAGCATCAATTTGATCGTTTATGAATTTAGTAGCATCTTCATGAATAGCAACGATATCTTTTACTTTATCTTCATGGTTTTTGATGAAGTCATCAGATGCAACAACTACACAACATGGGTGGTTTGGTAAAATATCAGCAGAATCTTCTAAAACAACATTGTCACTGTTGTTTGCAGCAATACTTACATAAGGTTGGAAAGTGATGATTCCGTCAATTTGTTTTGTTTTTAAAGCATCATTCATTGAAGGAACGTTCATTGCTGAAATGTTTAAATCATCAGTAGATAATCCGTTTTCTTTTAAGTAGTATGTAAGCAATACATATTGGATTGAAGCTTCACCAGGAGTTGCGATTGATTTTCCTTTCAAGTCAGCTGCAGAAGTGATTCCTGAATCTTTGGTTACTACAATTCCACTACCGTCAGTTTGAGCGGAAGAAATAACTTTTACAGGAACACCTTTTTCAACAGAAGACAATACAGGTGCAATTCCCACATATCCAACATCGACTTCACCACTAGCCATAGCAGTCATCAAGTCTCCACCGTTGTTGAATTGTACAAGTTCAGTTGTAATGTTTTTCTCAGCGAATTTGCCTTGAGCGTCTGCAACGAATAATGCTGCATCGTGGTCAGATGGCAAATAGCCTATTTTTACAGTGTCATCTCCCCCACCTAAAAAGTCAAAGAGACCTGCACTGGCTGAACCCATTACAAGAAATGCAGCAAGTGCCAACACTAAAACAAATGTAATTTTTTTATTCATTTATAATCACCGAAATAATAAGTTAACTTATTACAGTTAATACTCTCTCAAGTACACTATAAATAAATTACCTCTCAATTTTATTAACAATTGTTATATTGAATCCCTAATTAAAGTAATAATTAAAGAACTATATAAAAGTTTTGAAAAAAATTAGGTAGGGAAAGTTAACTACCTTCCCAGAAAATCTTATCTTCAGAAATCGGCTTTTTCAATACTCCCAAATCGACTTCCAAATCCATGAAGTCCATAACGTCCTGTTTGAAACTGTCATCCAAACCAGATATCAATGGGAAACCAGCCAATGCCTTTTTCTCAACTTCAACATCACTTACGATATCATCAGGCAAAAGACCTGCAGCCTCATCAGTGTTGTTGTTGATGAAATCTGTTGCATTCTTATGGATTTCAAGAATCTTTGCGGTTTCGTTCGGATTGTTTTGGAGGAACTTGTCTGAAGCCACAACAACGCAGCATGGATGGTTCGGCAATATCTCTGATGAATCGACCAGTTTTGTTGCACCGTTTTCCTCTGCAATTGTCACGTATGGTTCAAATGTAATCATTGCATCAATCTTATTGGTTTTTAGTGCATCGTTCATTGAAGGAACCTTCATTGCTGAAACCTTAACATCATCCATGGACATTCCGTTCTGGTCCAGATAGTATGTGAGCAGCATGTGCTGAATGGAAGCTTCACCAGGAGTAGCCACCTTTTTGCCAGCAAGGTCTGCCACTGAACTGATTCCAGAATCTTTTGCAACAACAATGCCTGATCCTTCAGTCTGAGCGGAAGAAATCACTTTAACCGGAACTCCCTTTTCAATTGAAGACAGCACAGGTGTTATTCCAACATAACCTACATCGACTTCACCGCTGGCCATGGCAGTCATGAGATCTCCACCGTTGTTGAACTGAACCAGTTTGGTGTTTATTCCGTTTTCCTGAAACTTGCCTTGAGCGTCTGCAACAAATAGTGCCGCATCATGGTCTGAAGGCAAGTAACCGATAGTTACAGTATCACTGCCTCCTCCTAGAGCAAAATAGGCTCCTGCAACGACAATGACAATAACTGCTATAATAATTGCGATAATTTTGTTATCCATTTTATCACCGATTTATAATTTGATTGAAAAAGTATTAAAACTTAAGGTTCGACCTCGAAGAGGCAAAATTCATCCCCCATGGAATAACATTTCGTTTCGACAATCCTAACATCAAAACCAAAGAAATTGTAGAACAACGATTCAAACATTCCCACTTCCAAATGGCACTCGGGAAGACCAGTCTTTTCAAGCTTTGCCGATTCGAAGGATTGCCTGCAGGTAATCTGCAGATTATTTTTAACTTCAAATGTCAGAAAACCCAGATTGTTTTCAGCCCAATATTTGGAGATATTGAACAGGAAATGTTCGAAATCCTGATCATAAACCTGTGCAAATATGTAATCCCCAATATGATTTCCTATAGTGCGCATTATCGGATTGATTTCCATTCCATACTCCATAAGAATGGTTTTGAATGTATGCACCAGCATCAGATTATATTCAATTTCCCCTTCCTTGATGAAATTTTGAATTAGTCTTTTTGTCCTATCGTTTGATTTGATGGTGTTTGAATCGATAGAGCCCAACATCTTTGAGTTCAGGAAAAATATCTTCTTCCTATTGTCTGTTGGATCGGGTCTGTATTTAACGATTCCCTCTTCCCTTAAGTCTTTCAGGTGCAGGGAAACCACTGCTTTTGATTTTGCCGTGTTTTTGACAATCTCATCAAAGTTCATTTCGTTTTGTCTGAGCAAACTGATTATTTCATATTTCATCGGACTTTTGATAATGTCTATATTGACCATTTTTCGATTTTTGGCACTTTCAGCAATAAGTATCTGAATCGGGTTAGACGTTGTCATCAAGCCAACCTCCACAATGATTTATTAAACTTATTTAATTGTCTTAATCTTATATAAATATTTGTTTTTTGGCTTAAATTTAGTTTTAACAAATCTTGACAATCTATTTTTTAAAAAACAAGTTTTAAACTAATTAAAAAAAGTAATCAACTAATATTGATAATGAAAAAAAATGTCCCCCATAGATAAATTATTATTGAATGTTCACAAATATGAAAACATGCGAGAAAAATATTGAAAGGTTTGAATATGACGGCTGAAAAAATTGACCAGTGCATGAGACCCCACGGTGAGAAGGGCATCGAGACAATCAAAAACATGAACGAAAACCACAGGAACATCTCTGAATTTGCATTTGAATGCGTAAATGTTAATGTCGATACCAAAATCATTGACATCGGCTGCGGCGGTGGAGTAAACATCGAAAAGTTCCTGAAATTGACCAACAACAATGTCGACGGACTTGATTACTCTGATGTTTCGGTTGGAGAGTCCATCAAAAGAAACAAACAGGCAATTGATGAAAAAAGATGCCGAATCATCCAGGCAAATGTCTGCGATATGCCTCTTGAAGACGAAAGCTACGATTTGGCCTCTGCCTTTGAGACAATCTACTTCTGGCCAGATATAGGAAATACCTTTAAAGAAGTTTTACGAATCCTCAAACCAAACGGCCAGTTCATGATAGCTCAAGGAACTGACGGCAATCATCCCGATGATGAGAAATGGCTGAATAGTGTTGAGGGAATGAGCCTCCATACTGCTCCGGAATTGAAGAAATATCTGCTTGAAGCTGGTTTTGCAAGCGTTGATGTCTTTAAAAAAGAAAATGATTATATTTTAGTGGTTATTGGTAAAAAATAAATTGCCTGCAAAACATTTATATTCAATCAATAATATAATAACTATTGTTATATTCAATAGTTAATCTCAAAAATTTAAAACAACAATTGAAGCATAACATAACTCATCGAAGGATGTTTTTAAAAATAGTGTGATAAAATGAGCTTGGAAGATAAAATCAATGTTGTTTGTGATGTCTTAAAAGACAGAAAGGTAGCCATCGGCTTTTCAGGCGGTGCAGATTCCACACTGATAGCCTACCTCTCATCAAAGGTTGCATCAGACACACTGGCAATTACAATCGACAACAATATGTTTCCAACAGGATTTATTGAAAATGCCAGAAGAGCAACAGAATCCTTTGGAATAAACCATGAAATAATCGACATTGACTTTTATGAAGATGAAGACTTCCTGGCAAACAGCTCAAAAAGATGCTACAATTGCAGAAGCATGATGTATTCCAAAATCAAGAAAACAGCCAAAGAAAAAGGCTTTGATTTTATTTGTGACGGAAACAACATCAGTGATCTTGTAATTGACAGACCAGGAATATTGATTACATATAAACACAACTTCAAGACTCCCCTTATTAAAGCAAAACTTACTTCAAAGGAAATACACAAATACTTGAATGAAAATAACATTCCATATTCAAGGTCAACAACATGCCTTGCAACCAGAATTCCGACCGGCACTCATCTTTGCAGGGAAAACATTGAAAAAATCAGCTACTGTGAAGATTACATTTTGCACAATACCAACTGTGAAATCGTCAAGGTCAGGGATTTTGAGGAACTTGGTATTATTGAAGTGGACAACATTAATGAATTATTAACTGAAGATAAATATAATGACATTAACGATGAATTAAAAAGCAAAGGATTTAAAAAAGTTGCTTTAAATTTATCGAAAATCGATGATGATGAATACATTGACATCGACTTCTCGGAAGGTTCATTTTCATACCAACTTCCGTTTACAGTAAACCTTGAAAATACAAAAAGACAAATCGATAATGTCATTTTCGAAAGTCCCGAAAAACTTGAAGTTGAGAATATTGAAATATTTGAGGATGGACTGATTAAAGGCCATGATTTGGAAAGCCATGAAATTGCACTAGACAGACTTATGGAAATATTACCAAAACTAAGGAGAAATATTTAGGTGAAAAAATGCCAACAAGATACATAGGTGACGGATACTGGGAAATAGCTTCCCGTCAAATGAGCATAGTAACAAGAAGCGAACAGGAAAGATTCAAAGACGCAAAAATCACAGTCATAGGCTGCGGAGGAATCGGAGGCCAAACCATTGAAATGCTTGCAAGAATGGGTATTGGAGAACTTGTCCTTGTTGATAAAGACGCATTTGATCTATCCAACTTAAACAGACAGACTCTTGCTTCAATAGCTGATTTGGGTCTTGACAAAAGTGCGGTTGCTAAAGAAAAAGTCAGACTGATAAATCCGTATGTTAATGTCACCACTTTCAACGAACATGTTGACCAGACAAACATTGACAAAGTCATTGGAGATTCAAATATCGTAATCGATGCTCTTGACAATGTACTTACAAGAGTAATAGTATCAAGGGCTGCTAAAGAAAAAGGAATCCCATACATCCATGGTGCAATCCACGGAACTATGGGTCAGATTACAGTATTCTTGCCTAACAGCGACAAGACCTATGAGGAAATGTTCAATTTGCCTTCAGTCGGAAAAGAGCTTGATGATGAAACAATCAATGCTTTGAAAAACGTGACTTCCGGGGTTCCGCCAGTCATTGGTCCTACACCAAATCTGATTGGCTGTCTTGAAGCATTTGAAGCATATAAAATAGTGACTGGAGTCGGTAAAGTTACCGTTGCTCCAAAAATCTTGACTTTTGACTTATTGGATTTGAGTTCATTTTCACTGGATGAACTTTAAATCATCTATTTTTCTAAATCCACACGTTCAGGGGCAGTGAATATTGTAAATCTATTGTCTCTGACAAAACCAACCATCGTAATGTTTCCTGCACGAGCCACATCAATACCTGATGATGCAGGAGCAGCATTTGAAATTATTATTGGAATACCTACCCTAATGACTTTTATCAGCATGTCAGCAGGCATCCTTCCACTATATGAAATGTAACATCTTGAAAAATCATAACCTTCCCTTGAAGCGGCTCCGATTACTTTATCCACCGCAACATGACGACTGACATCTTCACGGATGATAATGTTGTCTTCATATTTCAGCTGCGCCACATGAACACCAGCAGTCTTTTGCCAGATTTTAGCCTCATCAGTCAGATGCCTGATGTCCTTAATAATTTGGCTTGCATCTATCTTCAAATCGGAGGTATTCGGTTCGATTGTTTTGAGTTCTGATCTGATTCCACCTGCATTGTCAGAGTTTACACCCTGATATTCCAGAAGTCTGCAGACACAGGCGTGTTCACAGTTTCCTTTTCTCTCCTGAACAATTCCTTCCTGTTCAAGGTCCTCTTCAGGATTGTGGGTGAGTTTTGTTGAAACCAATACATTTGTTCCGTCCAACCTTATTGATTCTATATCAGAATAATCTTTGATTAAACCTTCACCAAGACAGTATCCGATTGCAAAGTCCTCCAGGTCCTTTGGATATGTTGAAAACTTTCTTGGAGGCAGATAATCAATAAACAAATAAGTATATTCATCGTCAACACTATTTTCCTTGATGGTTTTGTATTCACCATCACACCATTGGATAACATCAGTTTGCCTTAAAAAATCCATAATATCACACTGATTAATAATATTAACAATTGTTATATTTAAAAATTTTGAAAACTACATGCCCAATATTAATCATCAAATATCATTAAAATTACCGATAAAACTTTTCAGCCAAATATTTGCCTGTTAAACTATTTTCAGATGCGATAATGTCTTCAAGAGAACCTGAAGCTAAAATTTCACCGCCCCGATAGTCATCATCGATTCCAATATCAATAATATAATCAGCATTGGCTATCAGGTCAAGATCATGCTCGATGACAATGACTGTAGCTCCATTATCAATCAGATAGTCCAATACGCTGATTAACAATTGCACATCCAGCGGATGAAGACCTATTGTAGGCTCATCGAATATGAAAACTGAATTTTTCTGTGACTTTCCAATTTCAGAAGCCAATTTCAGCCTTTGAGCTTCACCGCCTGACAGGCTTGGAGTGGACTCGCCCAAAGTCAAATAACCCAAACCCAAATCGGACAGTTTCTGCAGTTTTTTAGTTACCTTCTCAAGGCCGAACAATTCCTCCAGAGCTTCAGCAACGGTAAGTGCCATAATATCCGCAATGGACAATCCGTTGTATTTTATTTCCTCTGCTTTTTTATCATATCGTGACCCGTCACAGTCAGGACAGGTTATTTCAACATCAGGTAGGAATTGAACATCCATAGATACGCTTCCAGTGCCGTTGCAGGTCCCGCACCTCAGTTTACCTGTATTATATGAAAAATCAGACATCTTATATTCATCTGTCAGCTTTGCAAATTCCCGTCTTAAATCGTCAAGCACCTTCGAATAGGTTGCAACGGTGCTTCTGACATTCTGACCGATTGGAACGCTGTCAATCAAATCTATTTTTTTAATGCCTTCACAATCAATGTCCCTGATATCATTTGGCAAATCTTCACCGTTAATTTGGGATTTGACTGCAGGATAGAGTGCTTCCAAAAGTAAAGTTGTCTTTCCACTTCCAGACACTCCGGTTACCGCTGTGAGCTTGCCTTTAGGAATGCTGATGCTCATATTCTTAACATTGTGGATTTCATTGGTTTTAAGAGAAATGCATCCCTTTTCAAAGATTTCATCACTTTTATTTCTAATGATTATCTTTTCAGAATTTGTTAAAAACGCAGCGATTTGAGATGATTTGCATTGCTTTATTTCATCAAGTGATCCTTTAGCAATCACATTTCCTCCGTCTGCTCCCGCATGAGGCCCCATTTCAACCATATAATCTGCAATTGACAATATCCTAGTATCGTGATCGACCAGAACAATTGAATTTCCATCCTCAACCAGTCTTTTGATGACACTGATTAATCCGTCCACATTATTTGGATGAAGGCCTATTGACGGCTCGTCCAAAACATAGAGCACACCTGTAGTGCGATTCCTTAATGTCTTTGCAAGCTGAACCCTTTGCAGTTCCCCTGTTGATAATGTGTTTGAAGGCCTGTCAAGTGAAATGTAGCTCAATCCCAAATCAAGCAGAATATTTGCGTTGTCCATGAACTCCTCTGCAATATCCTGTGCCATCCCTTTCATCTCCTCGGGCAAATCATTGATTACCTCAGGAATCCACAATACGATTTCCTGAAGGTTCATCTGACATGCCTGAGCAAGATTGATTCCACCCAAAAGGGTTTGTCTTGCTTTTGAATTTAATCTTGTGCCTTCGCAGTCACTGCAGACTTTTGTGGTTAAAAACTTGTTAATCTTTGTCAATCCCTTTTCTGTTTGAGCATTTTTAAGGGCCTCTTCAATTGCCTTGTGTGCATTTCTATACTCGGCATTTAATTCAAATAGCTTGCCGTTTTTTGAGGGGATGTTAATGTATCTTTTGACTGCAGGTCCGTTATAGACAATGTCCTTTTCCTCTTCAGTCAAATCCCTGAATGGCACATCAACCCTAACGCCCAGCTCTCCGGCAACATGATACATCCAGGATATCCCGAACTGATTCCAGGCTGCAACTGCACCCTCTTCCAATGTTTTTGCATCATCCAAAACAAGTTTGCTGTCATCAACGTCCCTTATTAAACCAGTTCCGCTGCAGGTCGGACATGCCCCATCGGAGTTGAATGCATATTCTTCAGCGCCCAAACCATAGAATTCCACACCGCATTCAGGGCATTTTATTGGAATTTCACGGGCAACATTCAAGGTCGGCTCCTGCAGGTGCCCGTTTGGACATGTATAATTGCCGCATCTTGAGTACAATAATCTCAGGGAGTTTAAAAGTTCTGTTGATGTTCCGAATGTGGACCTAATGTTTGGAACATTTGGCCTTTGGTGAAGAGCCAAGGCGGCAGGGACATATTGGATTGAATCCACTTTTGCCTTTGCGCTTTGTGTGATTCTTCTTCGGGTGTATGTTGAAAGGGCATCGAGGTATCTGCGTGAGCCTTCAGAGTACAATACTCCCAGAGCAAGCGAAGATTTTCCTGAACCTGAAACTCCACTGATGGCTACAATTTTACCCAAAGGAATATCCACATCGATATTCTTCAAATTATGAACACTGGCTCCCCTGATGATTATCATATCCTGGTACATGATTAATATATTGGAAATCTGAATTTATATAATTATCAAAAACATTAACATTAATAACACCAAACCTAATATCATCGATGAAAGAACTGATTGCTATGTTTACCTATCCAAAAATATTGACACGAAAAGAACTGAAAAAGATTTCCAAATATCCCTGTGACGATGAAATAAAAGATGCATATACCAAATATTTATCCAATTACTCCTTCAAGGAATTTGTCAAATACTGTGAGGACAATGACAGTGATGATTTGGAAAAATTAATCTTCAGCTTCACAGATCTGCAATTGGAAAGATTCGAGCCGAATTCATTGATATGGATTTCACATGCGATGGTCAATTTCATGATTTATTTCGATGTCAATCTTGATTACGGCGAGTATTATGACGCCTATGCATCAGCGCTGCAATTTACAGTATTGTACTGCGCCATGGACATGACAATCAATAAGATTTCATTTGAAGATGTTGAAATTCCAGAACATTCCAAAACTTGTTTTGAAAAGTTTTTCGCCAAATGTCCGGATTTCAGATTTAATCTAAAAACAGACTGCAATCTGGCACACAAATCATTCAACACCAATTTTGACTTTACCGGTGAAGAATTCTACTTGAAAATGAAAAAGCACTTTGATGAATGCGACTATTTAAAAAAAGAGTGAAAAAAGAATTATAATAATTCTTTTCTTAAATCGATTGTGTCCTTCAAATCAGGTCCGGTTGAGATGATAGTGACTGGAACACCGGTTTCAGTTTGAATATCTTCAATGAAAGCTTTGGTTTCAGCGGATAACTCACTGTAGTCCTGTACACGAGCGCAATCGAACAGTCTGTCAACACATGTCAAAGCTATTTGGGTTGCTCCGTTGATTCTGCATGATTCCTTAGCGAGCTCCATGTCAAAGTAACCGATTCTTCTGCGTCTTCCGGTTACAACTCCGTATTCTTCGAGACCTTTGCTTTCAGCTTCTTCCTGAGTCATTTCAGTTGGGAAAGGACCTTCTCCGACACGGGAAATGTATGATTTGAACACATTGATGACTTCATCGACTTTAGTTGGTCCGACCCCAACATCAGCTGCAAATGTTGATGCTGTGGTATCCTTACTTGTTACGAAAGGATATGATCCGTAATAAAGTGAAAGGGCGAATCCCTGTGAGCCTTCAATGAATACGTCTTCCCCATTGTCAATGGCTTCATTGATTTCAACTGATACGTCAGTAATGTAATCTTCAAGTTCAGGAACATCCTTTGCCACATCAATTGATCTCATTACGCGATCTGAGTTTGCAGGTCCGCATCCTGAACCTGTACTTCCGATCTTTTTAGCTAAATGCTCAGAACTCTTATCTCTGTTGATATGGTCTTCAGAAATTATTGCACATCTAGGGTCAACGCACATCCTTTCTTTTACATTATACTTTTTCAAATCCTCAAATTCCTTAAACAGAACATCCGGATTGACAAGAACCCCAGCTCCAATCATGAGTTTGGCGCCGGTATGTACAAAACCTGATGGGGTTAATCTTAAACCATATTTTTCCCCATTGAATTCAACAGAGTGGCCTGCATTAGGCCCCACTCCTGCACGAGCGATAATGCTTGGCTTGTCATTGTCACAAAGGTAGGTGATGCATTTTCCCTTACCTTCGTCACCCCATGCTCCACCAACTAAAATACTACAAGTCATTTAATAACACCTATAAAATTAATCATGAATATTTGAAAATTTTAGAAAATATTCAACCATTAATATTTTATTGATACTAATTAAAAAGCTTTTCCAATATTACGGCCAAATAGTGAAAAACATTGAAATTAATATGAGCAGCATTTTAATCTAAATGCAATTGAGTTAATTAAAATCAAAACAAAACGGCAAAACATTTTTGCCGGCGATTCCGTTTTATAAGTAACATTATATATTTTAAAATCAAAAATACTATTGTAAAAGGGAAGATTATGAATTTATTAAGCAATGACAATAAATTATTAAATTCAGTTTTTAAAAACTTTTTATTTGGAACAGTGTTTTCTGTTGTATGCACTATCTTAGGCATTATTCTAAATGGAATACTAATCGGTAATTTTTTTGGCAAAATCGGACTTGCAGCAGCAGGTTTGACAATGCCCATTATCTACGGTTACCTGACAATAGCATATGTCTTCGCATATGGAGGTTCCATCGTTGCATCCAATCATATGGCCGATGAAAAGAGAGTGAACAACAATTTTTCAGTCACATGTATCGTTGCAGCCATTGTAGGAATAATCTTAACCATTTTACTCTTATTGTTTTCAACAGATGTTGTCCAAATATTGGGGGCTTCCGGCGAATCATTCAATGCAACAGTATCATTAATGAAAGGGTTGTCATTGGCAACTTTGCCTGCGATGTTTTTATACATTTTCGTCAATTACTCCCGAATCGATGGATATCCATTATTGGGCCTATATGCAGGTTTAATATTGTTTCTATCAAATTTGATTTTAGATCTGGCATTTGTATTGATATTGAAAACAGATATTTTTGGCGTTGGCCTTGCTACTGCATTAAGTGCAATAATTACAGTGTTGTTCCTATTGATGCATTTTCTTTCTAAAAAAAGTTCATATAAGTTCCATAAAAAACCAGAATTTAAACCTGAACTATACGAAATAATAAAAACAGGACTTCCAAGTGCATTAAATCAAGTTTACAATATGCTCCGTACAATAATTACAAATAACTTAGGGGCGATAGTTGGAGGAGTTATATTTGTAGGTGCACTGTCCGTGCAATCAAATGTCTATCTGCTGTTGTGCAGCATAGGCGTCGGAATTGGAACAACCACCCTTGCGCTGGGAGGAATATTCTATGGTGAAAAGGATAAGACACACTTAGAACAGCTATTGGGACTGTCCATTAAATATGCATTAATACTCGTTTCCATTACTGCAGTGATTCTGTATATTTTTGCCCCTTATTTCGTTTATGCATTTGGAAATAATCCAGACGTGTATGGCACTGCAATTAGAGGCATCAGAATATTTGCATGGTCCCTGCCTTTATCAGGATTATGTTATGTTTTCTTAAACTTTTATAATGCAACACAACAGCTTAAAATTGCCAATTACATAGGTTTTGCCCATAGTTTCCTATTCCTTTCAGCATTTTCAACCATGTTCGCATTCCTGATTGGAGGCGACGGCATTTGGATAAGCTTTGTATTATGCGAAATTGTCACATTGCTTAGTTTACCTTTCATAATTAAATTGAAGATTAAAAAGTTCCCTAAATCATTGAAGGATTTTGTAATCATAGACGAAGACCAATTCCCATCTGAAGACACTTATGTGGCATATATTGAATCTGAAGATGAGCTGATGGATATCGTTGAAAACCTTGATGAAAAATTGTATGATAATAATTTAGATGACAAAACCAAATTGAAAATAGAACTGATTCTAGAAGAAATGGGAAAAAATATTTTTACCCATGCATATAAATCTAATGAAAACAAATATATCAATATAAGAATTCGTTATAAAAATACTGAAGAAGTCATTGTTTATTTCCAGGACAATGGTGTTCCTTTCGATATTGGAAAGGATTACCTAGAAAAAAAGGAGTTTCATGGAATTAAAATTATCAAGAACTTTTCAGAAGACATAAATTATAATCATAACATTAAATTGAATAACAACAAGATTGTCATTCCTAAAAAAATAAATTTGTGATATTATGGATATGGAAATACAAAAAGACGGAAAAAAATTAGACATTAAAATAGTAGGCAGATTAGATTCAAAAACTGCTCCTGAACTCAAAGAAATGCTCAATGATGAATTGAAGGATATCGAAGAGTTGACTTTTGATTTGTCCGAATTGATTTATATTTCAAGTGCAGGACTTAGAGTAATCTTATCCGCTCAAAAAACAATGAACAAACAAGGATCAATGAAAGTTACAAATGTTCAGGACATTGTGATGGAAGTATTTAAATCAACTGGTTTTGTAGACATATTAACAATCGAGTAATTTTGAGGTCAGAATAATGGATTCAATCAAAATCGATATGTCTGAATTATCCCTTACGGAGCAATTTTACTTAAAATGCATTTCAGAGGGTGCCAAAGTTCGTGAATCATTAGATGTCATGACACAAGACCCAATGAAATATAATACAGAGTTATTGATGAAAATTATCGAAGACAACAAGGAAACCGAATATGGTCAAAAATATGATTTTGCAAACATTAAAAGCATTGAAGACTATCAGAATAAGGTTCCTATAACCGATTATGATAATTATGTTGATTATATCCGCAGAATGACTGAAAACGGAGAAAAAAATTTATTGACTTCCTATGAAATAGTTCACTATGCAAAGTCATCAGGCACAATGGGAAATCCTAAAAGGATACCCGCATCTTCCCTTAATAAAGAAATCAATTTTAAATATAATTATGCTTATCTATTTAATTTATTTGCCGAAAAAGTAGGTATTGACTGGATTAAATATCCTTTTTTAAACTTAACTGAAACTTCCATATCCACATTACCATCCGGCGATACTTATGGTTCCATTTCAGGTAAGATAATGGGAGAATTTGGAGACCAATTGCCTGATTTTGTCACATCCCCAATTGAAGCTCTGAAGCCGAAGCCTAAAACAGACATCCGTTACATTCATGCCCGTTTTGCATTAATCAATCCGGACATTCCATTTACAGTAACCAGTTTCGTTAGTTTGTTTTTAGAAACTCTACGTTACATTAAACGTAATTGGGAACTATTAGTTAAAGATATTGAAAATGGAACTATTGATGAATCCATAAAAATGCCAAAAGAAGTACGTGAAAGCTTACTCGGTAAAATTGAACCAATGCCTGAAAGGGCGGAGGAACTAAGACAAATATTTAAAGAAGGTTTTGACGAACCTACTGTTCCTAAAATTTGGCCAAAGATGTCTCTTCTCATAGGATGCGGAAGTGGGGGTTTTTCAAATTACATTAAAAAAATAAAAGAGTTCACAGGCCCTGACTTTAATTTTGCATTTATTGGACTGACTGCATCTGAAGGCATTTTTTCACTTTTCGTTGAACTGAACAATCCGGATTCAATGCTCATACCAGACAGCATGTTTTATGAATTTTTACCATTGGTAAATTATGGAGACTACAGTAAAGTCGTGACTCTGGACCAACTAGAGGAAGGAAAGGAATATGAAGTCATTACAACCAACCTATCCGGATTTTATCGTTACAGGATGAAGGATGTTATTCGTTGTATTGGAATGCATAACCATACACCAATAATTGAATTTTTATATAGGTTAGACCAATGCTTAAGTTTGGCTGGTGAGAAAATCAACGAAGAAAAGTTAAGAAAAGCGGCATATAAAACTGAAAATGAATTCGGATTCGATTTAATAGACTTTTCCGTTTATGCAGATTCTACCTCATCACCAATGAAATACGTTTATTTAATGGAAATAGAAGATTTGCCTGATGATGTAACAAAAGAAAACCTTCAGGAAAGGTTAAATGAGAATTTATGTGGAACTGACCCTCTTTTATTCAATAAAATGGAAAAAGGAATTATTGGAAAAACAGAACTTCGTTTCCTGCAACCCGAAACTTATTTGTTATATAAAGAATTGAAAGTTGCTAGAGGATGTTCACCTGCTCAAGTAAAGCCTCCTAGAATCTTAAGGGAGGAAGAGGACATAAGTTTCTTTAATGTTTTACTATATGATGATTTAGAACAAGATGGAGGATTAGATATGGAAGAAATTATTCTGAAATCCGATTCAGAGAATTTAGATTCCATTATGTTAAAAATTGAAGAATATCTCGAAGATAAAAATATTGCAATGAAATCAAAATTACAATTAGAGTTGATAATTGAAGAAATATTTGTAAATATCTGTAATTATTCATATGAAAAAGAAGGAGAAATAAAAATCCAATATTGTCTATTAGAAGATCCTTTGAGGATAATTGTGAATTTTATAGATAATGGAATGGAGTTCAATCCATTGAATAAAGCAGTCCCCGATTTAACTCTCAATGCAGACGAAAGAGACATTGGAGGATTGGGTTTGACAATAGTTAGGAAAAATGCAGACAGACTTGACTACAAGTATGAAAACAATCAAAACATTCTAACTATTGAAAAGATATTTTAAATCCCTTCAATTATTCCATCTAATCAACACACCAGTACAGAATTTCAATAGTTTGTCTGTATCTAAAATCAATCTAATCAGTTCATTTTAATAATAAGCATTGTAGTATCGTCAACAAGTTCATGATTGTTGCAGAATTCGTTGATGTCCTTTTCAACGGATTTCAAGATAACATCTATTTCATTATCCTTATTCTGATTTAATATTTTTTGTAGCCTTTCTTCACCATACAATCCGTTTCCATCGTTTGCGAAAGTAACCCCATCAGTATACAAGAATAACATATCATCATGGTTCAAATGAATAACATTCTCCTCATAATGCATATCTTCCATTCCTGCTAAAAGCAATCCCGGTTTAACATCCAAGAATTCAAAATCACCATCATTTTTCTTAATTAATGGATTTTTGTGTCCAGCATTAACATAAGACAATACGCCAGTTTTTGTATTAAGTTTTCCAAGCCAACAACCAACAAACAAATCTCCAATATCATCTTTACAGAGTTCGTTGTTGACCTCATGTAATGCCTCTGACAAATCTGAATAATGGCAAACATAATCCCTGATTAATGTCATGGATTTTACCATTATTAATGAGGTGGCCACACCTTTACCGCTGACATCACCTATTACAAATCCAATATGATCTTCATCAATTTTGAAATAATCATAAAAGTCTCCGCCGACTTCACGTGCAGCTTTCATTAATCCCCAAAGACGGACATTATTATTATCGTCGAACTTTTCGAAATCGGTTGGAATCATGGCATGTTGAATTTCATTAGCCAATTTGAGTTCTGTTTCATACCTTTCCTTTTCTTTGGTTACATCCAATAAATTTGCACTGTAATCGACATATTCCCGCTCCATATTAAGCAGGGATTCAGACAATGATTTAATTTCATTGCTTACAGTAATAGAATTTAAATTGACAACTAACCTTTTTAAATCATCATCATCATTTATTTCTTCAGACAGATATTTGGATAACTGATTGATTGGTCTTATGAGCTGGTTGTCCAAAAATAGGAAATAAATTAGCAAAGGTATGAAAATAGCCAATAGGAATCCGGATAAAATCAGCAGATAATTAAAGAATTCGGATGCAAAATCATAATAATTATAAAATCCGATTATTGTAAATGAAATCAATAATATTGTAGGAATCAATGCTATAATAAGAAATATTGAAAAGAACAGATTATAAAATATTGTAATTTTTCCAACACTGTTTATTTTAAAAATGCCTTCATCAAATGGTTTGAATAGATATATTATTAATAATATTAAGATTAAACCAAAACAGAATACATTCGGAGTTCTGAATGTAACTATTAAAAGAATTAATGCACTTATGAAGAATAGACGATACAATTTCTCAGGAATGTATTCTTTAAATTGAACCGTTGGAGTGTATAATGCAATATTGAACTTAGCACACAATCCAATTCCCAACAATAGCAAGACTATTCCGAATGTAATTATCATGAAATAACTTTCAAGATTTAAACTGACAGTTAAATTGAATATCTGATTAAAGAACAGATATGTAAGCAAGACCATGACTAATGCAATATCTATTATCTTGAAAAAGCTATAAAAACTGTTTAAACTTGGTATTCCATAACGTTGTTTATAATTTAAGGAATACCATAATTTCCAAGGCATTATACCCAATACCAACAGAGATGTGAAACTTAATAGGATTGTTGGAACATTACTCATGTCTAAAAACAAAATCCAATATACAATTTCAACTATGGCAAATCCCAATATTGAAAAAGGACCCAACAATAAACTTAACAACAGAATAATGGACAGTTCCAAGTGCATAGAATTACTTTCAAACCAGAATGATCCAATTAAAATAAGGATTATATTTACTGCCATGGAAAATAACACAATAAATTTTCGTGACTTGAAAAGCTCTTTACTAATCATTTTCTAACCTTCCATTATATTTTATAATCAACATTGATGTGTCGTCAAATTGCTCACTGTTATTGCAGAATTTATCAATGTCCCTGTTGACTTCATTTATTATACCGCTTAATTTTTCATCCTTATTTTTATTGAGAATATCCCTTAAACGATCTTCTCCATAAAATTCATTATAATTTTCATTAGCTTCAGTAACTCCATCAGTATACAAGAATAACATGTCACCTGCATTTAAATCAATTTCATGTTCAACATAGGATATTCCTTCCATCCCACCAATGACCAAATTCGGATGGGTGTCCATGTATTCGAAACTATTGGAGTCATGTTTGATTAACGGTTGGTTATGTCCAGCATTTACATAAGACAATTTTCCTGTTTTTAGATTCAATTTGCCAATCCATGTTGTTAAAAAGAATTCCTCATTGTTTCTTTCATAAGCCAAATCGTTTACTTCTCCAATCATTTGTGATAGATTCTCATTGAATCTCGAATGATTCTTAATTAAATACAATGTTTTAACCATGAATAATGTTGCAGGAATCCCTTTATCACTTACATCACCAATGACAAAATAAACGTTGTCGTCATCAACTTTAAAGTAATCATAAAAATCCCCTCCAACTTCTCTTGCGGGACTCATATATGCATAAACTTCAAATAATTCCTTTTGTGAAAATTCCTCGAAATCCGTTGGCAACATATTTGATTGAATGTCTCTTGCCACATCAAATTCCGTTTCGAATATTTCCTTTTCAGAAGTTGCAATCTGAAGCTGGTCCAAATTGGTTTTGATACTGTTATATATCCTTATAAATGATCTGGCTAAAACTCCAGTACTATCCTCGTTGTCAATGTACTTCTTTAATTTATCCAAGGATTCGTTTCTGTCTTTAGTTTTAAAGTAATTATCTGCAAAATCAATGAAGTCATAAAGAGGATTTGTAATCCTATTTTCAATTACCTTTATATGAATTAAAGAAACTAATAAAGTCAGCACGCTTGTAAATGCAATGATAAGTAAAAATTGATATGAGGGATCCTCAAATGTAGAGCCCAGCACCGGAACAAATGACAAAATCAACATCTTGAAATAACCGAAATTCAATCCTATTGTTATTGTAATAATGATTAGGAATATCAATATGATTTCCTCAATAATCGAATAATTGTCGTTTGTCGGTTTGATTTCCTTGTCAAAAGTGTTGAAAATTATCAGTAGCGAAGTTACTATTAAAATGAAGTAGAAAATATGCTTTATGAACCTGATGCTCACAATGAATTCCTTAAACATGATATAGAAAACGCACATCAAAAGCACTGCTAAAAGATAATACATGTTAATGTTAACTTTTGTAATCCTTCTTTTTGGAGTCTGTAAAGGTATTTTAAGTATATTGAAAGAACTAATCAGCAGCAATCCCACAATTATGGAAAACGTGATGATATTCAAAATGTAAGGCACGTTGAAATTCACATCAGTGACTGAATATGTATAATTCAGACCAGGATAAAGTGAGAATGAAATAACCAACAGTGCAAAGTATACGATTGAAACAATTACTGTTATTAAAAAGAACTTTACAATATTGTATGTTGAATTAAATCTCGGAGTGTCGATCTTTTTGCGGGTAAGAATGTTGTACCATAATTTATACGCCAATATTGAAATAAAGAATGTGGTTGCAAAATCAATGATAGGGGTTGGAAATCCGATTCCCTCAATCAGTTCCCCCGTTAATGTTGCAAATGCAAAACCAAAAGCGCCTACTGGACCGAACATCAAACCGAATGTCGGGGCCAAAGCCATGTCCACGAATATATAATTTCCACCAATACGCATACACTCAAAAAGATAGTTGAATACCAATTCCACGCAAAATGTGAAAATGAAAATAAATATTTTGTTACTAAATAATTCTTTAATCTTTGAGGGAACCATCAAATATTATTTTTAGCATGTGAGTATATAATCCTTTTTATATTTTTCTTCATGTTATTTTCAAAACATTGTAAAATATTCAAATTTACATCAATTTAATAATAGTTTTAATATTTAATTAAATATCAAAAATCCGATTGTCATGAATATACTCATTTCAAGACACCTAAATTTTGATAATTTCAATTGAATATTCATATAATATTAAATATAATATAAGTCAAAATATTAATCATATAAATTATAAACTTAGGTAATTCACATGCATGTTGAAAAACAATATAGAGAATTAGAAGACATCGAGGAGATACGAGTTTATAATATTGACCCTAACGAGGTTTTCATTGACGTTCCCCCCGTAAAGGAACCTGAAAAAGTTCGTTTCAGCAATGTTATGAAGCACGTTCCTTCCGACATTAACGTCTTTTTACCTGTAGATGGTGGCGAAGACTTTATTGTTCAAAGGATTGGATGGAATCTTCTTGAAAGACTGAATTTGAAATTAGAAGATGTTGAAGGTCGTTTATTTAGCGAAGTATCCCCATTTTACTATGAAATATTTAGTGAAAGCTTTAAAGAGGTTTATGAAACTGGTGAAACCAAAGCCATGAGAATTTTTTATTACCTCAGCGATAAAATTCGAACCCTTGCAAATATTCATATAATTCGGGACGAAGATGAAATATTTGCAATTTCCGATTTGAAAAAAGCAGATACAGATGATAAATCTCCAGAAGAGCAGCAAAAAGAAGAGGAAGAAAACAAAGCCACTTTAATAGAATACTTCTCACAAACCGGAAGCTATTACAAAACCCATGATGAGTTTACATGGACGCCTGGAATATATAATATAATAAACCGGTCAAAAGAGACAAGCGATGCCTATTACAACATCATCTTCGATCTGGTAATACCTGAAGACAAACCTTTGGTGGAAGAATTGCTTGATACAATGAGCCCTGAAACCGACACCTACGAAAACATCATACGTATCAAGACCCCTGGAGGACACATCAAATACCTCGACACATATCTCTACTCAAAATTTGATGAAAACGGCGAAGAAATCAGCCATTACGGATTGTTCAAGGACATAAGTGTTGACTCCCACAAACACATGACTCGACCGGTCGACTTCATGCTGAACGGATTCAATCATAACTCAAAATTGTCCCTGCTTGTTGAACCTTTAAGCAAACGCTACGAGTTCAGTGAAGGATTCTATAAAATGATTGAAATTCCAAAAAACGAATATATCCATAATGAAAAGATTCTTGACAACATTATCGAAGAAAATGTCCGGGAAGAAATTAATAGATTGATTAAAGGCGAATTAAACGAAGTCAATCAGGTATTCACCTATAAGGTCAATGGTGATGAAGACAATTTGAAAATATGTGAATTATTTATTGAACGTTTCAAATATGGAAACCAGGAGCACAGCATTGGATTTTTAACAGACATTACCCTTTCACGCAAAAAGCAGCAGGAACTGATAAAGTCAAATGCGACCAAAAATATACTGATTAAAGAAGTTCACCACAGGGTAAAAAACAACCTTCAGGTATTGAACAGTTTCCTGAATCTTGAAAGAAGAGCTTATGGAGATAATCCAAACAGTATTTTAGACAACATGCAAGCCCGTTTATCTTCACTGGCGCTACTTCACGAAAAGACATACAATACAGAAGACTTCATCAACATCAACCTTGAAGACTACATGAAGGACCAGGACTCCACATTGCATATGCTGTTCGGAGCAAATGACATCAACTTCACTTCAGACGTTGACCCAGAAATCCATCTTTCAATGGACGTAATTACCCCATTGCTTTTAATTGTTGATGAATTGACAATGAATGCTATCAAACATGCATTTCCAGACCCTGACATGGAAAACAAAACAATATCCAAAACAATCAGGTTTATTGATGAATACATATGTGAATTAGTACTGAAAGACAACGGAGTTGGTGTAAAAGACCCTAACTCCCTAATAAATCACAATTTAGGTGGGGAGATAGTTAAAAACTTAACAAAACAGATTAATGGAGAACTAGAAATTTTAGACTGTGAAGTTGGAACTGGATTCAGAATAATATTCCCAGTGAACTTTGACCATACCCTTGATTACCATCGCGAAACAGGAGGTGACTTCTAATGAGAATCGAAAAAACATATCGTAAGCTAGAAGATGTTGAAGAAGTAAACATCTACGATATTAAAGAAAGTGAGCTATTTCAACAGGTTCCTCAGGAATTTGAAATGCCATACACTCCCTTTGAAAAGACATTAAATCTAATTAATAACGATATAGACATTTTCGTGCCGATTAATAACGGTGAAGACTTTATTGTCCACCGGCTCGGATTGAGCGCCCTTATACGAGGACATATCAAACAGAGCGATGTTGCGGGACGTTTACTCAGTAAAACATCCCCCGGTTTTTATAGCGTTTTAAAAGAGCCTTTAAAAGAAGTTTTTGAAACCAAAAACATTAAGAAAATGAGATTTTATTATCATTTCCATGAAAAACTGGCCAGATTTTCAAATGTCACAATTCTTTATGACATGGACAAATTGATTTTAATTTCAGACCATAGGGACAATCGTGAAACCAATTTGCACATATCAGACGATGACAAATACGATGAGAAAGCCAGCCTTATTGAATACTTCTCACAAACAGGAAGTTACTATAAGATTAAAGACAGATACTCATGGACCCAAGGTGTTTACAATATCATTAACCGTGCACGTGAAGAAAACGACGAATACTACAATATCATCTTCGATTTGGTCATTCCCGAAGACAGACCAATTATTGAAAAAATGCTCAAGGTCATGGACCAAAAAAGAAGTAACTACGAAGCAGTCGTTAGAATTAAAACCGATGACGGAACATTGAAGTATATTGAAGTGAGCCTTTATTCCAAA
>NZ_CAMVPN010000008.1 GCF_947169325.1 uncultured Methanobrevibacter sp.
AAGAATGCAGTTGCAAAGGTGTATTTTCCTTCCTGTTTCAAGTTGATTTGCAATTCAGCCCAACCTGATTCATTGGTGGTTTTGTTGTAAACTTTACCGTTGAATCCAATGAATACAGTTTTATTTACTAATGGGTTACCGTTAGCATCAAATAATTGAACTTTGAAGTAATTACCTCTTTCACCAGCATCGAAATCAATAGCATAAGTTTCGTAGTCACTGGATTTGATTACAGTAGCTTCTCTTACAGGAGCTATGTCTTTTAAGGTAATTTCAGTATCAACAGGAGCTATAGCATCAGTACCCTCATAAATAATTTGCACAGTTGCAGGGAATGGTGCAGTAAATGAGAACCTACCTTGATCGTCGGTTGTAGTGTTGAAGTCAATACCATTGATTATGTAAGTAATGTTAGCGTTAGCGATTGGAGTGTCCAATGCAACTAAGTTTCCACTGATTAAACCAGCACCATCTACAGTAAGGTTTGCGAATTTAGAAGCATATACTTCAGCTGCAAATGTAGTTGCGGTGTGCATAGGTGCGTGTTTGTCGTCACCGGAATAGATTACAACAACGCTGTGTTCACCAGGAGTGACTTCAGCGATAGGAACTACAGCAGTACCGTTTTCATCTAAAGGAACAGTGGTTTCTGTACCGTCAACAATTACGCTTACGTTACCGGTAGCATTAGGAATGCTTACAGTTACGTTAGCTGCTTCACCGATTTTGTAGTCAACAGGAAGAGTAATGTTAGCTTCAGTTGTTTCTTTAGCAGATACAACGATGGTAATGTCTTCACTGTTGGAAACATCATAGGTGCCGTCACCTAAGTAGGATGCGCTGACTGTGTGGTTGCCTTCTTTGTCGAATGCAACTTCAATGCTGTTGGTATTTGAATGCATGAATTCTACTGCATAGAATGTTTCATTATCAACTGTTACAATAACCATTCCTGAAGCACCTTCTGGAATTGTTACGTTAATGGTTGATTTTTCACCAACGAACACATCGTTGCCTGTAATGTTGACTGAAGAGGCTTTCTTGAATACATAGTATGAATCAAATGCCTTAGCGTCAGTGAATGCATCGGTTGCATTTACGTATGCGATGATGCTGTGTTCACCTTCAGTATTGAAGACTGTTACAGTACCGTTTACGACTTCCTGTTCATTGCCGTCGATTAAAACAACAACTTCAGCGTCACTGTTGGATACGACACTGATGTTCATGTATTCAGCGACAGTAATGTTTTCAGGCAATGTGATTGTTACAGTAGCGTTGTTCTTATTAACAATAAATACTCCTACAATAATACCCTCTTTATATTCAGCAGTTTCACTAGCATGAACGGCCATTAAATGAACACCTGATTCATTAGCAATGTATGTTACAGTACCATTGACAACAGGATAGGTTTGGTTATCAATTGTAACAATTAACTCAGCAGGAGTATCAGTAGTAATGTTGATTAAAACAGTGTCACCAACAGTAACGAAATCAGGACCTGTAATGTTAATGGCAGGTACTGCCTTATCAGCGATTTCTACAGGAATAATGTCAGTAGCGTTGACATAATAGTAGTCATCACCTAAGTAGATTGCAGTTACATTGTAGGTTCCAGGTTCAGCGATGAGAATATCGACTGATCTGTTCATGTTTAAGCTGATAGCGTAAATGTCTTCATCGACAGTGATTAATACAACACCTGAAGCTTCATCAGGAAGAGTTACATTAACAGTAGTAATCGCACCTGCTTTTCCAGGGGTTATGTTGATTGAAATCGGAGCATCATTCTTCAAGATTTCAAATGGTTTTACAGCATAAGCTGCAGCGCAGTTATCGTCACCGTTGTAGATAGCGACAATGTTGTGGTCACCAGCTTCGATTTGTTTAATGGTTGTAGTTGCTTTACCTTTGTAAAGACTTAACAGTTTTTCTTCACCGTCAATGATTGCGATTACTTTACCGGTTGCTTGAGCGTTACCTAAATCAATGGTAACTTTTGCGTTTTGACCGACTGTGACATTGGCAACATCAATGGTCATGTTGGTTTCAAATCTGGATACTGTTAAAACAGCTTCAAAATAATCAGCACCGTATGGGTAATCTTCAGTCAAGTATGCAATGACTGTGTATTCACCTGCATCCAATCCTGAAATGTTGATTTGAGCAGTACCGTTGGTTGCATTAATTTCGTATAATTTACCGTTTATGATTAATGACAAATCACCAGTGTCATTAGCATCGTAAGTGATGTTGAATACTGCAGTTTCACCGACAGTAATGTCATCGAATTCAACCAGCAAGTATGGGTTCGCTGGAGTGTTGTTTTCAATGATACCTTCAGTTGCAAATACAGCTCTGTCACCGAAGTATTTTTCAGCGAATAATTCGTTGCCTGTTACGTTAGCTTCATTGCCTTTTTTAATGTAAACTGCGTAGTCTCCGTTAACAGCAATACTGTTAGATTCTATGTCAAATACAGCACTACCGTATTGGACTAAGCTTACACCAGATACAGGAGCGTCTTTTACATATCCTGCTTTGTTTACAACAGTGATACCATTAAGACCAATCATTGCTTCACCGTTCTGCACTTCAATACCTGAGACTAAAGCGAAATCGTTTTTGGAAGTAGCGTAACCTGCTACACTAATATTATTGCCTATACATGCAAGTTTAGAGTTTGCAGGACCCATCATAGGAGAAGCTACGTAAACAGCTAAGTTTGGTCCGTTTGATTCGGTAGTAATGTTGTTTCCAAATATACCAATTTCAGAATCGACAATTTGTATTGCATAAGCTCCACCGGCTGAATCGATACCGGATTTGGTGAACAGTTCGAAATTGTTATCATATAAAATGATATCCTTATCATATCCAAAGTTGATTGCATAAAGATATGTGTAGGTACCTTCTTTAGATACTGTATCGATCATTGTAAAGTTATTGCTTCCGAATAAACCACCAGTGGTTCCAACAACATATAAAGACTGAATTGTTGGGTAGGAACCAGCTATGCTTTTTACTCCAGAATCGATAGAGTTGTACATGAAAGAGATGTTTGTAACATTTCTTATTCTGATAGGGTTTACTGTATTTAGTCCCATCATGAAGTAATCCCAATCGTAATTGGAAGCGTATAAACCAGGCAATTTAGAAGTTACAGTGTTATTCACAACAAATGCATTTGTAACGCCATCTAAATTGATTGCATTAGCACTGTATTCATCATCTGAGACTGTGCTTTCAAAGACGATTGTGCTGTTGAAAATAGCGAAGCCTGTAGTGTTTACTACATCAATAGCTATCGCATCGTAATCGCCTCTAGTGACTTTATAAGTGATGTCCAAATTAGTTAAAACAACATTGTCTCCAGTCACATTTATTAAATCACCTAAAGCGGAGGTTGCACTGTTTACGGTAGTGGTGAATTTTAAACCGTCAATTGTTACGTTGTCGGATGCAATTACCATACCAATAAGGCTTAATGAAGCAGCATCACTTGAAATGTATACTGGCCTGTTAATAGTAATGTATTGAACAGTGCTGGATTTAGCGAATGCTCCTTTGAAGACAAGATCATCATATGGAACTTCATCTTTCAATACACCGTTTTCATCAAAGTAGTTGAAGAATATTTCAGAGTATACGACATTGTCCAATCCGTAGAAAGTTGTAGTTTTAGTTTCAGCATTGATTATTTCATCTCCACTGTAGTCTACAGTAACATCGTTTAATCCAACTTCAATAACGTTTGCAGGAATTTCGAAAGTAGCTTTACTATCTTTATCTAAAGCGATAGGTTCGAATTTTTTACCGTTTACAATAATGGTAACAGTACCAGTAGCTTCAGCAACAGTCACGTTAACAGTGTTGTTGTTTCCACTCCAAGCGTCAGCTACAGCGATTTCAATAATAGCGTTTCTTCCGTTGAGTTTAACAGTGTTGTTTTTATCTGCAGCATAGTTAACAGCGTCATCACCCATCTTATCTACACTGGATAAAACATTTTTGGTAACAGTGTTTCCACTGGTTGATTTTAAATCAACAGCGTAATCTTTTTCTGTGGAGATTTTGTTTCCAGTAATAGTGTTATCGTTTGAATTTACAGTTAAAGCATCTTTCAAGTAGTTGTTAGTGAAAGTAGTGTTTTTAGCAGCAGCTGCAATGGTTACGGCACCGTTGAATGTGTTGTTGTCTACAACAGCTTCTTTACCGGAAATGGATACGGTTTTTGCAGTGTTGCCTGTAGCGTTACAACCTTCAGCGATTGTTAAAGCACCTTCAAGGTAGTTGTCCTCAATAATACTGTATGTACCAGCTGTAAGACTTGCTCCACCAGTAATGGTATTGTTTCTGTATACATTTTTGGTGGAAGTTGCACCCCATTGGTTTACAATACCTGCTCCTTTGAAGTTGAAAATGGTGTTGTTTTCAATAATGTTGTTTGCACCACATACTGTCATACCATACATGGTAGCTGCTTCTTCCATAGCATTATAGATAATGTTGTTGGTATAGTTAGCGCATTCAGGGTTATCTCCAGCACCAACAAAAATGTTGGATGAGACTACATTACCTGATGAACCTGTTACATTAAATACGTTGTTATCAAAGACAGCGTATTTACCACCTTTACCAAGAACTAAAATACTTGAACCTGATCCGCCGTTTTCAAAGTATGAGTTTTTGACTGTAGTGTAATAAGCTCCAGTGTGGATAGCTATGAATCCAGTACTTTGACCGATTGCAGATATATTAACTTTCATGTAAACGTTATCAATGGTTACATTTGAAGCACCTTTTACAAACAGGTCCCCGTTGATAATAGAGATGTCGCTTACGTTAGTGCCGTCTGCACCAGCAACAACATTGAATTTGATACAGTTATCTTTGTGGTTGTCATCACCTGTTGGGTCAACATATTGGAATACAGCATCGCCGGTTGAGGATACAACGTTTACAGGTTTGTTGATGTAAACACTGTAATCACTGATATTACCTAAGAATAAACCTTGGAAGTCTAAGGTAGCTCCTTCAGGAATATGACTAGCTAAGTAATTGTCTTCACCAAAGAAGTTGTAGAATGTTTCATTGGTTATGACAAATGGTGGGCAGTTGTCTTTGACAACATTATTTCCATCATTTACATATGCTGCATCGTCACCAACTAATTCGTGAGCATATAATGTATTTGCAGTGACTGTACTGTTTGTTGCTTTTGTAAGGTAAACAGCATATTTACCGTCAGATTTAACCAAGTTATTGGTAATGTCGAATACATAAGTATTGAAAGCATAACCACTTTGAGCAAAACTTATACCGTAAGCAGCATTAGTTTCATTGTATGCTTTCTTATTTTTAACAGTGATGTCATTTCCGAAAATAGTAACATCATTGGTTGCTAATTCCATACCTGAAACTATAGAATATAAGCCGTCTCCTGCAACACCAGTTACATCAATGACATTATTATAAATAAATGCTTGATGTTCACCAGCCCAATCTGAAGAGTATATTCCTAAGGAATTACCCTTACTGATTGCAACTAAAGTGTTGTCCTCAATTACAACATCAGCACTGGTAATTTGAATAGGATAATCAGTACCTGAACCGTCAACACCTGAAGTGGTATTTACTAAAATATCATTATCGGAAACAATGATTCCTTTAGATCTGTATAAATCTACAGCGTATAAGTAAAGTACATTGCCGTCTTCAGTTTCAGCAGTTAAACTAATTTCATTATCAAAAATAGATGAGTTGGTAGCATTATTTACCATAATAGCATCAAGAGTAGCCCAAGCATTTGCGTTATTAACATTTACAAAGACCTCATTATCGCCGAAAACAAAGTCTTTACAATTTTGGATACCAACAGCCAATGGGTAATCTTGGTCAATTCCGGATTTACCATAGTCAACAGCAATGGTTGGTAATCCTGCAATAATTATGTTACCGTCAACATGGACATTGTCTGAATCACGGATGTCAATTACATGTTGATATGTTTTAGTGAAGTTTGCATCGTATCCACCATTATAAACAATAGCATTATCAATTAATATAAGACCGTCACTTTCAGCTGCACGAATAGCATAGGTATCATTTTTACCAGTGCTTTTCATATTCATAGCGATATCGAAAACAGTCACGTTTGCACCTTTAATATCAATGGCAGCACCATCAATATCTCTAATCATATTAAATCCAGTTAATTTTACATCATCAGATAAAACTTTAAATCCAATATTTTTAATGTTTGTAGTATTATCACCGGAGATAATTACAGGATTATCAATAGTAATAGTGTCAATTCCTAAATCAGAGAAATTGCCTTCAAAGAATAACTCTGCTAAGTCAGCGAATTTAATAACACCGTTTTCATCGAAGTAAGCAAAGAAAGTGTCATTGGTTACAACGAATGGTGGAATGTTATCTTCTACAATGTTGTTTCCACTGTCAATATATACAGCTTCATCACCGTATAACTCATGAGCGAATAATGTGTTGTCAGTGACATTTGCATCTACCACATTCATAAGATAAACAGCGTATTTACCGTCAGTGTTAATTACATTGTCAGTAATGGTGTAAGTGTGGTTTCTTTTATTGCTTGAAGAATAACAGATACCGAATAATCTTGCATCATCACTATAGTTAGCAATGGATCTTGTGGTAATTCCATTATTTGCAATAACTACTTCAGTAATGGATAATTCCATAGCGGTAACGAGATTGGATTTGCCGGTACCTGGTTTACCGGTTATGTCAAACAGGTTGTTGGTAATTTCAGCATATACTTTACCACCAACATAATCTGAATCTGAACAGTAAATACCGTAAGCATAACTTTTACCTTCTGAAGTAAATGTGTTATTATCAATTACAAAATCAGTGGTAACACCATTAAGCTGCATGCCATAAACGGAACCTTTACCTTCAGCACCAGTAGTGGAATTTACGGTAATGTTATTTCCTGAAATGATACCTCCATCGATTGCATATATATCTAAAAGATATAAGTAACCAGCTTTTTTATCTCCATTCTGATCCATTTCAATGAAGTCATTGTCTTTTATTTCTAAGTTTTTGACACCTTTAACCATCATAAGATCAAGAGTAGGATATGAACCGGATGCATTTAAAGCAAGAAGGTGAACTGTATTTTCGGCAAAAGTAATGTTTTCACCGTTTTGGATACCTACTGCTAATGGATAATCCTGGTCAATACCAGCAGCATTTCCATAGTCTACATCCAAAGCAGGTAAAGCTGCATCGACATGATTTTTCCTGATAATTACGTTGTTTGAATCACGAACTTGAATTGCCTGTTGGTATACTTTAGTGTTATTTGCATCTACTCCTGCAACGTAATAAATAAAGTTGTTTAACAGTTTAAGATTATTACTTTCAATTGCACGGATAGCAAATGTGTCTTCTTTACCAACATTTTCAATTATAACATATACATCATCGACAGTGACATTGTTACCTTTGATGTCAATGGCAGCACCATCGATGCTTCTTACAATATCAAAACCAGTTAATTTAACATTGTCTGAGATAACTTTAAATCCAATATCCATGAACATAGTATCATTTTTATTACTAATTGTGATAGGAGTATCGATAGTTATTGTGTCAACTCCCAAATTGGAAAAATTACCTTCAAATGTTAATTCTTTTGCGGAAATACTCTTGTTGATAACTCCGTTTTCATCAAAATAATTGAAGAAAGTGGAATTGGTCACAACAGTTTCATCTGCTGCGAGTATTTCACCAGAGCTACTGCCCTCAGTTAGAGTTTCACTCCCCTTTGCATCATCAATAGACAAATCTACAGCATCATCAGCCGCAACGGCTAAATCAGCATCAAGATTGTCTGCTGCACTAACCGCACTGACACAAGCTAGCATCATTACGACTAGTATTGCACAAATAAAAATATTTTTATTTATCTTCATTAAATCACTCGAATTAATGTATTATAAAGTTAATGTAAAAAAAATTAAATTTAACTTTACAAGTTTAATGTATGTATACCCTACTATATAATATTAATGAAAAATTAAAAAAAATGCAGAAAAATGGACTAAAATAGACTTTATTAAAAATTAAAATAAAAATAAATAGCTATTTTTTAATAGTCAATTTATTTTTAATGCTTGTTTTGGAATAAGTTGTAGTAATGGTGTATTTGCCAACTTTCAAATTAATCTTGATTGTGATTGTTGCAACACCTTTCTTGTTGGTTTTTGCAGTGTATTTCTTGTTCTTGATTTTGAAAGTCAGTTTCTTGCCTGAAATCGCCTTTCCTTTGGAGGTCTTTAAGGTTGCCTGGAACTTATATGATTTTGCCTTTTTCTTTGAGACGTTTTTGGCCTTTAAGACCTGCTTTACGACAATCTTGTTTGAGGCCTTATAACCCTTGTATTCTGCAGTAACAGAGTATGTCTTAGGAACAAGATTTATCTTCAGGCTGGCATAACCGTTTGCATCGGTTTTTGCAGTGTAGGTTTTTCCGCTTATTTTAAAGCTGACAACTTCGTTTTTGCCTACATATTTTCCGTCATCGCCTACAACACGAACCTTAAATGCAGATCCGTCAAGGTAATCCATTGTCAAATCATTATTGTTGGTGATTCTTTTTGCAATTGTAAGTTCCTGAAGGGTGCTTTCGCCGGTAGCAAGATTTATGATGGAAACTTCATATCCTCCAACATTCAGATTGCAGTTCAATGTTGCAACACCGTTCTTATCTGTGGTGGTATTGTAAATCACACCATTTACAATGAATGATACAGCCTTATTTGATAAAGGTGAACCGTCATTTGCTAAAAATGTCGCTTTAAAGTCAACGCCGCTGTTGTATCCCCTTGTCATTTTGCTGGAGAGAATAGTGGATAAAACTTTCAATTTGGTTGTTTTGTTTGAAGGCTTTAAATAGTCATTGCCTGAAAATACTGAACTTGCCTGATAATCGCCCGGACTCATATCTAACTTAATAGAAACTTCACCATTTTTATTGGTAGTTAAATTATATTTAGTATCTCCAATTAGAACTGTGAGTTTTTCGCCAACTATTGCATTTCCTTGAGCGTCTTTTAAAGCAATCACATACTGAGAACCATAGTATGAATTTGCATCCTGCGCAATGATTTGAGTGTCACTGAATACTTTAAAATCACATGAAATCTCTTTTGGATTGAATCTATTATCACCCGAATATGAGATTTTAGCTGTTTTATGGCCTGCACTTAAATTAGGAACCGAAATAATCATGTTATTTTGAGAAATGGTCTCAGTATAATTTTTTGAGTCGATTTCAACAGTGATTTCACCTGTCAAATCATCACCAAGAGTTATCATCACACTGGCGTTTTCACCAATATTAATGTCAATAACACTTGCTCCAACATTAGCGTCTGCCAAATCGGCTTTACCTATAGCTTTCAGGGCATTTGAAGTTGTAAGATAAATTATTCCATTTTCATCCATTACAGGAGTTCCAACAATTTCATCACCCATATCTGACTTCCATAAGACATTTCCAGCATTATCGAATGCATATAACATTTCATTTGATCCCATGTAGAGATTTCCATCACCGCCAATCAGGATTCCTGATGTGAAGTTCAAGCTGGAAATCAGCTTTTCACTGCCGTCAACTACATCATACTTGTAGAGGTTTCCTTGAGAATTAATGAAATACAATCCATTTTCCTCATCCAAAGCCAGATGACCTCCGGAACCGGTTACAGGTGTTTTCCAGATGACGTTTCCCTGAGGAGTCATGGCCTGAATGTTGTTGTTGAATACAGTATAGACAATATTTCCAGAACCTGCAACTGGACGCACTCCATGTGTGTTGCCTGATATTGATGAGGATATTTCTTTTTTATCCAAATCAATGATTTTTATGCCATCACTGCATGCAATTACCGCATAATTATCTCCTACAAGTACTGGAGCTGCGATAGGTTGGGATTTGCCTAAAGAAATCAAGATTGGGTTTCCGCCATATTCCCATAATGAATAAGGGATTATAACAAACTTGTAATCTTCAAATGAATTTTGATATTCGCTTGACACATAAATATTCGAATTTGAATCAGTGACCGGAGCGAATAGGCTTGATGCCTGATAAATATGTGAATAGCCATAACGTTCACCTGTTGTCTGATTAACGAAGAACAGGGAGTTACCCTCTATAGGTATGATGACCACTTCACGACTGATTGATAATCCTGAGATGTTGTAACTTACATAATCATAATTCCAGCGTTGTTTTCCTGAACTGCTGATTGAATAAACACCTGAAGAGGTAACAATTAAAACGTTGCCTTCACTGTCAATGACAATGTTTTTCGCCATGCCTTCGGCATTATAAGTCCACAATATTGCTCCATTGGAATCGCTCTCATATGGAGATTTTCCATCGTTTCCAATGTCATATCCCTGATTTGGCCATTGGGCTGTTGAGTAATCAAAAACTGTAAACTCAGTTGTATTTTCAATACTGTTGTAATTGTCGCTGATTAATGTTGCAGATATTTCATGTGATCCGACAGATAAGTCAGACACTGTCCATGTGACCTTGCCAATGGCATTTATTGCCTTTGTAACAATATTTTCACCGCAGATGATTGTAATGTTACCTGTAACGCCGTTTGGAACTGATACTTCAATTATTTCAGAAGCCCCTACTTTAATGTCACTGGCTTTGATGAATAAAGTTGTATCTGCTTTCAGGACATTGAATGATGCTGAGGAGTTAGCCGAACCATAGTAGTCGTCACCATTATAGCTGACATGAGCGGTTTGTGGTCCAACACTTAAACCTGAAATAGAAACACTGACTTTTCCATTTTCAAGTTTTGCAGTCTTATTCTTACCGCCAGCATTGACATTTACGTTTCCGGTTGCATTACTGTTCACTACGATATTGACGATTGCATCCTGACCGTATGCAATGTCCAGAACATCAACTGAAATTGTCGGTTTTACTCTTCCCACACCAAAACTAACCTCATCTTTACTTGATAAATACTTTGAATCCCCATTATAAACGGCAGTTATATTGTAATTGCCTCTGGCAATTGATTTTATTGTATATTCCGCTTTTGAGTTTGTGAGCGTTAATGTTGCAGGCTCGCCGTTGATGAATAAGATAACATTGCCTGTTGCACTTTCAGTTACCTCAATTGTCAATCCAACATCCTTGCCAAGCTCCACATCACCTAAAGTGATTTTTGTTGTGGAATTGAGCTTATTTACATTAACGGTTACGTTTTCAGCTGAAGCATACCAATGTTCGTCACCGGAATAGCTAACCTCAACCACATTTTCTCCAACCGGCAAATTATTAAGTTCAAATGTTGTTTTAGAGCCAAGAATATCTTTTGTTTGGCCGTTGATTGTTAGTTTTCCACTGACTTCATCGCCGAATTCAACTTCAACGATTGCAGGTTCTCCAACATATGATTCCTTAACAGTCACAAACATGTCAATGTCAGTTTTTGCATGTGAAAATGTCAATGTTGCCTTATAACCATTGTATTCCGCTGAAATAGTTCCATCAAAGGATGTTAAAGTGTAAGTTGTGCTTGCCACACCATCAGTCAAAGTGATTTCACTGTCTGATGCCTCACCGCCAGTGGCTTTGATGTTAAACGTAATATTGCCAAGTTTGTTTGCATCGTAACTGGAAACGGTTCCTCCTTTTGTCACAAGATTATTCAAGTCAAATGTAACTAAAACCTTTTGATTTTTGCTTATTGAAGTGGCATTTGCTGATGCGTTTAAAAACAGCCAGTTATCGCATGCAAATGCTATAGGAGCAGCAGTGTAATTTTGCCATGTATTTCCCCACCAGTTTGTGCTGAGATTTTTATAAACATCTAAATTTGATGCTGAAAAAACAGCGTTCTTTTCATTTTCATGCGCATTATTCAATATGATTGAATTTGATACGAAAACATTGGCATCTCCACCTTCAACATATATTGCTGCAGATTTTTTCCCTAAATCAACATTATCTGAGAAGGTACATGAATCAATGTTAACTCTCGCAGAATGCGCTATTTTAATGCATGATGAGTAATCATTTGCTGAAGCCACTTCATTAGCAATGAAGTCAACATTTGTAATTGTCAACGGATAACTATCCGCATCAAAGTTTATGCAGCCATACTTGACTTTGTTTGATTTGAATATTGAATTGGTAACAGTTCCTTTCAAGCCTGTCTTTTCACCGACTGTTGTTATCAATGAAGGATACGAGGTCTGTGAAGCGATATTGTTAATAAAAGTACAGTTGTCTATTAAAAATTCGTCTGATTTGATTAGCATCATATAAACATTATTCTTGTTGTGATTTGTGAATTTGGAATCATAAACTTCTATATTTTTTGCCTCAATCAATGTGGTTCCGGTTAAACCTGAAACGGAATTGGCGTTGAATTGGCAATTAACAATTTGGGCATATCCGCTGCTTTGCCTAATGACTCCAGTATTTTTGGAGGTGAATACAATATTGTCAAATAGGACATTTGAAATTGTGAAATCGGAATTGTTTGAAACAGTGAAGATTGTATTTGGTAATGTGCCTGTGAACTTTACACCATCTTCACCCTTTATGGTCAGCTTATAATCCACCTGAATATTGGACTCGGAAAATGATCCGTCCATGATGAGTATGTTGCCACTTGCCCTTGCAAGTTCACATGCCTTTGCGATTGTGGCAACTGGGCTTTGTCTAGATGTACCATTATTGTTGTCATTTCCTGATCTTTGTGAGACATAAATATATTCCTTAGACGTACCGACAGAAACCTCATTACTTTTACTGTTTGATATAGATGGAGCTATGTAAACTTGGCACTTTTCCAAGTTTTTCAAATCAAGGGTGAAATCTTTGCCTGTAATTGTCTTGAAATACTTGCCGTCAACGTAAACGTTGTAGTCAGATTTGTCCAAAATATCTGAATCGTAATAGTTTTCATTCCTTAAGTTGGCATCAATATGTATAGTAACTTTATCACCTACACTTTCATCAGCAGTGAGCTTGAGTTTGGAAAACTCGATTGAATTGTTGAAATAGTAATTATCACTGATTTTACTTGTGGAAACTGAATTAAGATTAAGTACCAGTACATCACCGGTACGGGTATGATTAATAAACCTATTACCTATAATAGTAACATCAGTATTAATAGTTTGACCCTGAGCATATACACAAATAGCAGTACCTATAGAAGCACTATTTTTTATAAAAGTATTGTTTAATATATTAACAGTACCTTGACCAAGTACAGATATAGCACCACCACGACCAGTACCACTAGTAGACAGTTCTGTTAAACCCCAACATAAATTCTCATTATCTTTAAATAATGAATCTTTTATATAAATATGAGGAGTAGTTAAATGATTATATGCACCTATTGCACCACCACCATTATTAGTGGTACAATTATTGCCGATAAATATAGTATTATAAATCTGTAAATAACTATATGTATATAGTGCACCACCATTCCAACCAGCCAGATTACTTATAAAGTTGGAATCATATATGGTAGTATTAGCTCCACTATGAGTATGTATTGCACCAGCCCACTGAGCAGCAGTATTTTTATAAAATGTTGAATTTCTTACCACCAATTGACCACAGTTATTAATACAACCAGGTTCTGTTCTGGCATAGTTTCCCTCAAAGTATGAATCAGTAACATCCATACGTGCACCATAACAACCAGCCTGAACAATATCATCAGGATCATAAACACTTACGCAACCAAAATCAGAAGTAACATTAATAAAAGTACATTGGGTAAGTGATGCATATCCCCTCATCAGGCATACCAGTGAGGAGTGGCCTCCATCCAAATTGGAATTTGTAAAGTAACAGTTTTCAATGTAATTTTTTGAATTTCCTGCCATCTGCAAGAATACTGCATTAGGTTGATATTGTACTGAAATCCATTTAAAGGTTACTCCTTTTAATGTTATTCCGTTTCCTGAGTTTTCAGGAACATTTATTGCCAAATATTTAATTGATTGAGCATTAGAATTATCATCACCGAAATATGCTCCTGAGCTTCCGATGATTGTAACGTTGTTGTTAACTTGAATCTGATAACTTTCATCATCAGGATTTGTCGGATAATAATTGGTATCCTCTTTAAGTTTTAAAACATAGTTCTTATCGCTTTTAGAGCAATATACCTGCAGATCGTTCCAGTTGTTTACAGTAATCGCATCGGATTGCTCTGCGATTAAATCACCTAAAGCATTGCCTGCGCTTAAGTCAAGTGAATCGTCACTTGCTGCAGTTATTGTTGCGTTTTCAAAATCGCTGGCGGATACGCTGCCTGCAGCGAAAATGAATATTATCAACACGACAAATATTAAGTATTTTATATTAGACCTCATAAATATCAACCTATTTGATAAAAATTTTAAAATACATTAGTTATTTATGTTAATCAATCTATATAAACGTTAAACTTTAATTGACAAATTCGGTTGAAGAAAAGAGAAAATAAGAATTTAAAAATTATCCAAAATCGATGAATAGATAAAAAAATGAAATGTGACACAAAGCCACAATCTTTTTAAGACAAAAAAATTAAAAGAAGTAAATAATGAAAATACTACTTTCCATTATTTTTTAAATATAATATTCTTTTTGACAGTGTTTTTGCCATAGGTGGCTTGGTAAGTGTATTTCTTACCTGTTTTAAGCTTTTTGTAAACACTGTTTTTTATGGTGAAAGTGGCAACCCCCTTCTTGTTGGTTTTTGCCGTGAATGTCTTTTTGTTGAACTTCAAGGTAATCTTTTTATTTTTCAAGTATTTCTTGTTTACCTGTTTCAAGGATACCTTAATCTTGATTGATTTTGCTGATTTTTTTGCATTGACATTGTTGGCATTGATTATGCTTTTAACAACAACCTTATTGCTGGTTTTCAAATTGCCATAAGTTGCAGTTACTGTGTATGTCTTTGGAGGCAAGCTAATCTTGAGTGAAGCATATCCATCTGCGCAGGTAGTGCATGGATAGTTTCTACCGTTGATGTTGACAGTGACTGTCCTTCCTTCCAATGGAGATCCGTCCTGTGTAAGACAGACCTTGTAGTATCCTCCTGCAGTATAGAGCATTGAAACATCATGGCCTGTTAACCTGATTATTAGAACGTTGACAATTTCAGATTTTACGATTGGGGAGTACATGTCATCTCCGGAATACATTACTGAAATGTTATGGCTTCCGCCAGACAATTCAGGTATGTTGATGTTGGCCTTGCCTTTTACCACATCAGCAGTGTATTTTTCACCATCAACAATCACTGTTAGTGTTCCTGTTGCATCTGAGGGCAGATTGATGCTGTAACTTGTCAAATCATCTGATTGAGGTAGAACCTCTTCACTTGGAGGAATTTCTGCCTTCAATACCTTGACTGAAAGTGTTTTTGAATCTGCCATGTACTTATCATCATTTGAATATTTTACCTCAGCATTATATGCACCAGCAGGCAATCCAGGAACATTTATAGTAGCATTTCCATTTGATGAGACATTTGAGTATTGTTTACCGTTAATGTCAACCGTTACTGTGCCTGATGCATCAACCGGCAATTTTGAAACATTAATGATTAAATCCTCACCATAGTATATGTCACTGGCTTCAACTGAATAATCAACATTACCTTTTAAGATGTTGAATTTGACTTCAGCATTTCCGGACTTGAATCTTGAATCACCTGCATAAGCGATTTTGGCAGAATGATTTCCAGGAGCTAAATTTGAAATTACAAATGATGCCTGACCATTTTTAATTTCTGACTTGTTTACGTAAGCTCCATCGACATTTATTGATATGCTACCAGTTGCTTCACTTTCAACATGAATATCAACTTTAACATCACTGCCAGATGACTCGTCAACATTAGCTGAAACCTTTGAGTCCTTTAGGCCAGCATTAGTGATTGCAACAATCCTGTTTCCACTGATTGCATATATGACTCCTTTTTCATCCATTACAGGTTTGCCGGATAAGCTTTCATTCAGGTTCGCTTTCCAAAGCAGATTTCCTTCAGAGTCTAGTGAATAGAATTCTCCGTTTTCACATCCTACATAAAGAACATCATTCTGGCCAACCAGAATTGCCTGTGAAACGTTATTTTTAAAATCATAAATCAATACTTCCTCACCTGTTGAATATTCATATAATGCTCCTTCTTTGGTGATAGAAAATATTCCTCCGTTTTCACCGACTGAAAGATAATCACCAGGCGTTCCGTTAATGTTTACTTTCCACATGCTTCCGTCAGGAGTGATTGCGACAACTGAGTTTCCTTCAATTGTATACATTATGTTTTCACTGACAACAGGGCGGACGTGAGTAATGACCTTAAAGCTGTTTGTGACTGATTTTGATGCAACATCTATTATCCTTAGACCGTCCACGGTAGCGACTGCAACTGTATTGTTGTTTATGAGGACTGGAGCGGATGTTGGAGCTGACTTGCCGATATCTATCAAAATAGGAGCTGTGCTGAATTCCCAAATGCCGTATGGAACTATAACAAGATTATAGGATGATGTCTTGGTCTG
Source organism: uncultured Methanobrevibacter sp. (assembly GCF_947169325.1). Taxonomy (GTDB): domain Archaea; phylum Methanobacteriota; class Methanobacteria; order Methanobacteriales; family Methanobacteriaceae; genus Methanocatella. The sequence goes on from NZ_CAMVPN010000008.1 coordinate 16,627, forward strand.
GTATTCGCTTGTAATGTATATATTAGCATTCTCATCAACAACAGGTATGAAATAGCTTGAGCCCTGAAATATGTTGTTGTTTAGAGCCGCACCCGTAGTTTGGTTGATAAAGAATAGTTTATAACCAGATTTTGGAGATAGAATCATGTCACGGCCAATTGCAATTCCTGTGAAATTTTCACCTGCTTCATCTGCTTTGAAAATCCAATTTATACTTCCATCAGTGTTTTTTAGTGAATATATGCCTTCGGATGTTACAATATATATATTTCCCTCACTGTCGATTGCCATGTTTGCGATAATGCTTGCGTTAATGTTGGAAATCCATGCAACATTACCGTTTGCATCACTTGGGTAAGGTGAACTTTCAGTGTTTTTAATATCATAACCTTCATTCGGCCATTGAGGATCATCCCATGCAGTCACGCTGAATGTTTCACTCAGATTTACAGCTAAATAGTTTTCATCACCTGCGTATATTGCTGTAATACTGTAACTGCCAATGCCCAAATCAGAAACTACACGTGTAAATAGGCCCGTTCTTGGGATTTCTGCATTCTCGCTTCCATCAGGAGTAACAATACGTAATGTGCCGGTTGTTCCTTTTGTAATTGCAATTATAACATTTAATGTTTTTCCTTCCTTGATATCATCCACATCAATTGTCAGAGAAGGTTTTGCCTTTAAAACATTAAATGATTTTGAAGTATTGAATCCAAGATATGTAAAATCACCAGAATACTTAATTTCAGCCACCTTATCGCCTGCAGTCAAATCTGAGACGTTTAAAGTGGCTTTGCCGTCATTGACCTCTGCAGCATAATCCTTGCCATCGATTGTAATTGTAACATTTCCTGAAGAACCGTCGTTTAAGACGATTGTAAAGACTGCATCTTCACCGTAGGTAATATCAGCAACATCTACTGTCAAAGAAGAGTTCAATCTTCCAACATCGATTTGTGTGGAATTTCTGCATGTGAGATATTTCGCATCTCCACCATATGTTGCCAAAATATCATATAATCCGGAAGAGATGCTTTTTATTGTATATGTTGCTGTTCCAGATGAAACTGTAACGTTTTCCATTTTGCCGTTTACATTAACTGTTATGATACCTGATGCCTCATTGTTGAGAGTAAATGTTAAAGTGACATCACTTCCAACCTCTACGTTTCCTTTGGAAATCACTAATGTTGAATCATATTTTTTAACCTTAAATTCTGATGTTAAATTTCTTGATAAATAGTTTTCATTACCGAGGTAATTAACTTCAACAGCATAATCGCCAGCCTGAAGATTTGATACAGTAAATTCAACATTTCCGTTTGAAATTGCCTTTTTATCACTGATATCGTCAAGCTTAATTTCAATTTCACCAGTTACGTCCTCATCGGTTTTCACTGTAATTCTGACTGGATTTCCGTAATAGGTATCGTTGATGTCTATACCCATTTGAGGGGATGCCTTTTCGACACTGAATAATTTTACATAGGATTTTTCACAATACTTTGAATCGCCTGCATATGTAAGGTTGATGAGATATTCTCCGGCATCCAATTTTGGAATGGCAATTTTATCGTTGAAAGAATAACTAACATTGTTTATTATCAGTGCCATTTTACTTTCATCAATGTCATCAGGCGCTGTTATTGCAATTTCAGTAGCGTTTCCATATGTGATATCATGAACATCAATGCCAATGTCCGCATCGATTAACGCCCAGTTGAAGAGGAGTGTTGCGCAGACATTATTGAAATGAACTGTGACTGAACCTCTTGTCAAGCTTTGCAATTTGTATTCCACATTGGCGCTTCCCCTTACGAGGTTTACTTTAGAAGAACTTAGAGTACCATTTATTGCATCCATCTCCAATTCAATTTTAGGTAACTTTCCAACATCACGGAAGAATATATAATTGGTCCTGTTGACGGCATGGGCAAGGTCGATTTCAAGTGACGCCTTTTGGTTTATTGCCAAATCAGTAGTGTTTGGAGTCACATTCAATATCAGCCAGTTATTGCATGCATCTGCAGCCACTGGAGGAACGATTGAATAGTCCTGCCAGGTATTTCCCCACCAGTTCCCATCAAGATTCCTGTATACAATAAAATTTGAAGAAGTTGAAGCAGAAAATACCATATTAAAGCTGTTTTGATAGGAATTGTTCAATATTATTGAATTTAAAACATAAACAGATGCGGAACTTCCACTGACATGAATGACTGCTGACTTATCACCCAAATCCACATTGTTCATGAAAATCGATGACTCTATCGTAACTGTAGGAGAATTATCAATTTTAATTCCTGAAGAGACATCATTAGATGAGCCCACCTTATTTGCAATGAATTTAGTGTTTGTTATTGTTAATGGCTTGGAATTTGCATCGAAATAAATGCAACCGCTTTTAACTGTGTTTGACTCGAAAATTGTGTCCAATATTGTTCCCTTTACTCCTGATTTTTCAGAAACTGTTGTAATCAATGATTTGTAGGAGGTATGGGAAGCGACATTGTCCTTAAAAATACAATTGTCAATTAAAAACTCATTTGCCTTGATTAAAGTGACATGAACATTATCTTTGTTATGATTGGTGAAATTGGAGTTGTACACTTCAATGTTTTTCGCTTCAATAAGATTTGTTCCTGTCAAACCTGAAACATGATTGCTGTTGAATCGGCAGTTTTCAACAACTGTAAATCCACTGGCCTGCCTTATGATTCCTGTGGCCTTTGTTGTGAAGATGAGACCTTCAAAGGCAACGTTTGAAATTGAAAGGTCATGGCTATTCATGACTGTGAATAGCGTGTCTGTGCAGCTGCCTGTGAACTTAACATTATTCTCACCAATAATATTTAAATTATAATCAATGCTGAAGCCATTTTCCTCAAATGTTCCATCCATTATTACAATATTTCCTTTGGTCTTTGCAATTTCAACTGCCTTTTCGATTGTTTTGACTGGAGTTGACCTATTAAGGCCATCATTGCCGTCATCACCTCTCTTCTGTGAAACATAAACATATTCCTTTGGAACTCCTACAAAAATCTCATTAGTTTTGGCATTGGATATGGTTGGCACTGCATAGACATTGCAGGTTTTGCAGTCTTTAAGGTTTAATGTGAAAGTCCTGCCAACTACTGTCATATTATATACCCTATCCACATAGATGTCATAAAGAGTAGTGTCTAGAATGTCGCTTTCAAAGGAATTCGGGTTTTTAAGCTCGGCGTCAATGTGAATGACAACATCGTCACCTACCTTTTCATCAGCCAGCAATCTAATCTTTTTAAATTCAAATGAATTGTTATAATAATAATTGTCCCGGATTTCACAGTAGGAGGAATCTGTTAATCTGATATCCAAAACGTCACCGACACGGGTATGGTTGATGAATCTGTTTCCAACCAGTATCACATAAGGTGATCCGTATCTTGCTGCATTGATTGCGCATATTGCAGTTCCCAAAGAAGCGCTGTTTTTAATGAAAGTGGTGTTTCTAACCTCAATTCCACCTTCATCCATGATTGAAATCGCTCCTCCACGGCCGGTACCTGATGACAGCTCAGACAAAGACCAGCATGTATTCTCATTGTTTTGGAAAAGGGAATCCTGAACATAGATGAAAGGAGCATGAATATGCTTACATGCACCTATTGCACCTCCACCGTTACTTGTGGTACAGTTATTGTTGAGGAATGTTGTGTTATAAATCTGCAGATAGCTATAGGTGTACATTGCACCACCATTCCAACCTGCCACATTATCCAAAAACAGTGAATCATATACCGTGGTATTGGCACCGCCTGTAGTGTGTACTGCACCAGCCCACCAGAAAGCTGAATTCTTATAGAATGTGGAATTCCTGACTACAAGTATGCCGCAGTTATTAATAGCCCCAGGTGCGGTTCTTCCATAATTGCCTTCAAAGTAGGAGTCGGTAACATTCAGACGGGCACGGGTACATACTGTAGTAGGGTCATCATCAGGATTGTATACGCTTATACAACCGAAATCATTGGTACAATTAATAAAGGTACAGTTTGTCATTACCATATCACCAAGCTTGATATGAAGTATTGCGGAATGACCCAGGGTGGTAGATATGTCAGTGAAGTAGCAGTCCTCAAAGTAGTTGACGGCATTGCCGCCCATGACCATGAAAAGCCCATCAGGCTGGTAACGAGAAGCAATCCATTTGAAAGTAACTCCCTTGAAGGTGATTCCGATTCCATTATTGTCTGGAACTTTCATTGCAGTGTAGGTAATGTTACGAGGATTTGGAGATGAATCTCCAATATATGCGCCTTGAGATCCGATAATTGTGACGTTATTGTTGAATATTATCTGGTCGTCACTGGATGATGCGTGTTTCGGATAATAGTTGGTGTTCTCCTTAAGCTTCAGGACATAGTTCTTGTCGCTTAGAGAAGCATAATACTGAATATCCTCCCAATCCTTCACTTCAATTTCACTTGAATCAGCAGAAATTACTGAAGAATCGTCAATTTCCGGATTATCCTGTCCGACAGTTGAATTTAAATCAACCACATCGCTTGCAAAAGCGTTTCCAATACAAAATAACAACATTAACGATATTATAATCATTAAACTTACTTTAAAAAACTTCATGACATCTACCTTTTATAAGTCAATGATATATCTCTATTAATGAAAATATTTAAACTTTTCAAATTTAATTGATAAGTAATAGAGTCACGTTAAAAAAAAGAAATGAAAAAAGGTTTGAAAACCTTTTATTTACGGATTTTGAATGTGCTAACTGTTTTGGATTTGCCGTAGATTGAGTAAATCTTGTATGATCCGACCTTAAGGGACAGTTTCATGGTCACAGTGGCAACACCCTTCTTGTTTGTTTTGGCTGTGAACTTTTTGCCCTTGATTTTGAAGGTTATCTTTTTGCCTTTAAGGACCTTTCCCTTGGAGTTGACAAGCTTTGCTGAGAACTTGTAGTATTTTGCCTTTTTCTTGGAGACGTTTTTGGCAGTGAGCACAGGCTTTACAATGATTTTGTTTGACACCTTAAATCCGTTGTAGGTAGCGGTGATTGTGTACTGCTTTGCGCTGAGTGACAGTTTAAGGCTTGCATAACCGTTCTCATCAGTCTTTCTTGAATATGTCTTGCCGTTTATTTTGAATGTCACTGTTTTTCCTGCTACTTCAACTTTTCCGTCATCATCCAACACAAGAACTGTGTAAGGACTTCCTGAAAATGCATATACTGTGATGTCCCTGTTTTGTGCGATTCTTTTTGAAACTGTGATTGTCTTTGAGGAAGTCTCATTGTTTACAGAATTATAAATGATTAAACTGTAATTTCCAGGATCTTGTGTGATTTTAACATTGACGATTCCATTATTGTCAGTTTTAGCAGTGACTTTGACTCCACCGAAAGAATATGAAACTTCAGTGCTTTTCAATGGGTTTCCATTTGTGTCCAATAGCTTGAATGAATATTGTGAGTTGTATGTCTTATTCAAGCTGTCGAATGCAACTATTGCGGATTTGACAGTTATTTTAGATATGTTTGATGAATTGCAGTAGTTTTTATCCCCTTCAAATACGACTAAAACATCATAATTTCCGTTTGCTAATGTAAGGTTTATTGAAGCTTGACCCAAATCGTCTGTTTTTGCAATGAATATGTCATTCGGGAACTTGAATTTAATCTCTTTTTGAGATACAGGATTTCCGTACTCGTCAGTCAATGCCACTGTGTAATCCTGTCCGCTTTGATAATATGTTACAATGTCATTTGCCATGATTCGGGTATTTTTAACAGCAATCTTGAACTCGGTTGTGACTTTGCTGGATTCATACATGATGTCCTCCAGGATTCTGATTACGACATTATGAACATCCGCATCAAGGTTCTCGAATGGAATTGACATTGAAGTGTCATTGATTGGAACAATATATGATTCATTGTCAACAACAACTTCCAAGGTTCCGTTGATAGGCTTGGAGAGATTTACATTGATTATTGTAGCATCTGATGAATTGTCAATGTCCCAATCCATTTTTACTATGGTTTTAACCGCAATTGTTTCGGATTTGACTGATTTGTATTGATTGTCTGATTCCTTGACGTAAATGTCAACAGAGTGTTCTCCTAAACTTAAATCGAGAGGCAGTAAAACATTTCCTTTATCATCAGTAACAGCATCATATTTGACGTCATCAACCACAATTGAAACTTCCCTGTTTGCAAAAACAGTATTGTTTTCATCAACAACAGCAATATTGAAATGGTCATTGCCATCGACAATGACGACATCATCCGGAGCAGTTCTGTTTTCAGTGACATTTATTGCAATATCATAATTTACATCATTGGAATTGTAATTATCATTATCGAGGACGACATTAACATCGTACTTTCCGTTGGATAGGTTAGACAGTTCAAGGCAAGCATTACCGCTGTTTAGATTTACATTATAAGATTTTTCATTGACAATGACTGTTATGGATTCATTTATAGGTTTTGAGGCGTTGATGTTAATGTATGCATTATTTGATGATTTAGTGATAGTAATGTCGATTGAAACGTTCACTTTAACTTTTATGACATTTGAAACGCTTGTAGCAAAGTGATTGTTGTCCCCATCGAAAGTTGTCCTGATGTCATACTCGCCCATTTCAAGATTCACTGGAATGAACGCAATACCATTGACGTCAGTCATTATAGCATATGAAATGTTTCCTAAAACAAATGTGATGTTCCTGTTTGCTAGAGCAACGCCATTTTCATCTGTTAATGTAACGTTGAAGATTATGCTTTCATCATCAGTGACAATCAAGTCATCAGACTGGATTTTAGTTGATTTTACATCAACTGTGAAATTAGCATTAATGTCTGAATATGCATACCTGCCATCATCTAAGGCCACATTAACATTGTAGAAACCGTTTGACAAGTCTGATAGCTCTAATGAAGATTTACCCTCATTTGAAGACAAAATATATTTTTTATCATTGACAATGACGGTCAGATTATCATTGACTGATTTGGATATGTTAATGTCAATGACTGCTTTGTCCTGATAGACATCAACCAAAACGTTAATGTCAACTTTGGTTTTGACTTTGATTATATTTGAAGCAGCTGAAGTAAAATAGTCATTATCGCCAGTAAAACTGATATTGATTTCATAATCTCCACTTTCCAAATCAACAGGAATGAAAGCGACACCATTGGCATCGGTAATTCTATTATATGAAACATTAGCTAAAACAAATGTGACATTCATATTGTCCAAAACAACACCATTTTCATCTGTTAATGTCACGTTAAACTCAGCATCATCATCATCGCAGATGACCAAATCACCAGATAAGATTTGAGTGTTTTTAACGTCAATTTCAAAAGTGACATTAACACCTGAAGACACGTAATTTTCAACATCATCCAAGGCCACATTAACATCATAAATAGCATTTGATAATTCTGATAGCTCCAAAGACACTTTACCGTCTTTTGAAGAAAGTGAATACTTTTTATCGTTGACAGTGACTGTCACATTATCATTAATGGATTTGGACATGTTAATGTCAATGACCACATTATCCTGATAGACATCAGCCAAAACGCTAATGTCGACTTTGGTTTTGACTTTAATTAGATTTGAAGCAGTTGAAGCGAAATGATCATTGTCCCCATCGAAATTGACAGTAATGTCATATTCTCCACTGGCCAAATCCAAAGGAATAACCGCAGTACCGTTTACATCGGTAATTCTATTATAGGAAACATTGCCTAAAACAAATGTGACATTTCTATTGCCCAAGGCAACGCCATACTCATCTGTTAATGTGATGTTAAACTCAGCATCATCCTCATCGCAGATGACCAAATCACCAGATTTGATTTGAGTGTTTTTAACGTCAATGACAAAAGTGACATTAACATCGGATGAATTGTAATCATCACCATTTAAACTTACATTAACATCATAAATACCATTTGATAAGTCAGATAATACTAATGAAGCCATTCCGTTAACTGAATTAATTGTATAAGATTTATTATTGACAATAACTGCCAATAATTCGTTGATCTGTTTTGACAAGCGGACATTAACGACCGCATTATTTAAGGTCCTATCTACAACAGCATCAATGTCGACATTCATTTTGACTTTAATGCTGTCTGATTTTGCTGATGGGAAGTATTTTTCATCACCTTTGAAGTTAATGTCAATCACATATTCACCGTTGGCCAAATCAATTGGAATTGAAACTCTGCCAAAGGAATCTGTGGTTTTTGTGAAATTTAAATTGTTCAAAACAACAAGTATCTCCTTATCTGCCAAAGCAGTATCATTTTCATCGAACAGTGTAATGTTAAATGATTCTCCGCTGTTTTCTGAAGTGATAAAATCATTGGAGATGATTTTTGTATTTTTGGCATCGACTGTGAAAGTTGAATATCCTCCGAAATAGTCATAATCATCATTTAAGCTCACGTTAATGTCATATTCATTATTTGACAAGTTCAATAGTTCAAGTGAAGCTTTGCCGTCAGTTGAATTTATAACGTATTCAATGTTGTTAACCATAACTTTAACTGATTCGTTTACTGCTTTGGACATGTTGATGTAAACGACTGCAGTGTTCTGGTAAACATCAGCAGAAACATCAATGTCGACTTTTGGTTTTACCCTGATGACATCGGAACTGGTTGTGTTAAAGTAATTGTTGTCCCCATCAAAGAGTATATCAACGGCGAAATATCCGACATCCAAATCCAAAGCAAGGAAAGCCCTGCCGTTTTCATCAGTAATGTTTGTATAAGTGTTGCCTTCCAAAACAAATGTGACTGTTTTATTTGATAGTGCAACGCCATTTTCATCCGTTAATGTGATGTTGAAGTAAAAGTCATCCTCATCGTTGATTGTAAGATTTCCTGAAATTATTTCGGTGCTCTTAACGTCAATGACAAATGAATCTGTTAAATTCTCGAACCTATATGCTGAAAGTTCTTCGCAGTTTACCTGAACTGCATAAACGTCATTTTCAAGACCGGTCAAATTAAGATATCCCTTACCGTTTAAAATTATGAGTGAATAATTCCTGTTATTTACCCTAACAATCAGGCTTGTGTTAATGTCCTTTGAGCTTTCAAGATAAATCATTGCATTGTTTGAGAAATTCACAATGCTCAATGTGAGGTCGATGTCTGATTTGGCAATTTCAATGCTTGCGGCATTTGCTGAGGAGTTATATCCGATGGCGTTAAATATGGCATTTATGACGTTATGGGTCTGGTTTAAAATTGGATTAATCAAAACGGCAACTCCATCAGTGACATTCAATGTATAAACCATCCCATTTATATCAAAAGTGACATTTCCGTTATTCAAAAGGTTTCCGTATTGGTCTGTGACCTTTGCTGCGATGTTTGCAACATCACTGGCATTTAAACTGAGAGTTGTGTTGATGATGTTCTTGATTGTGAATGCCTTGAGGCATGCAACCTGAGACATGTATGTATGTGAGAGATATGTTCCTGTCCTGCTGTAGAAATCGTCCCAGTTGACTCCATCCGCACTGACATATGATATTCCTGGCTTATAGAGTTCCTTGTTCAGGGAATAGTATTCTGAAATCGGAACTGAAGCCACATCAGTTGAGTTGACCTTGAATACAACTTCAAACCTGTCGCCCGCCTTAAGGGGAATCAGCCTTCCAAGGTCTATTGTGTAATATCCCATATCTGAAATTCCCTCTTTTGTAAGCTGGAGATTGCCGTTTACGAATACTGAAACTGTCCAGTTGGTCAGCTGTTCGAAGTAGGTTGAAGCTGCGGCCAGATACTCATCGCCCTCGGCATAGAATACATTCTTGTACCAAAGCTGATTGTCTCCGGTGTAGAAGTAATCTGTCAATCCAGGAATATCGTACTGGTAATTTTTCTCATATCTTATTGTGTCATTTAGGATGAATGCAAAAACGGTCTGCCCCTTGCTTACCTGGGCAAATGCCCTGTCATAATATGATACATAGAAGTATCCCTTATCTCCCCAACCGGAACCCCAACTGTTTTTGACAATCCAGGCTCCATCTCCTCCATCCTGGCCCATTCCATAGAAATTGGATTTTGAATAGGAGTCGTTCCATCCGACAATTGTAACCAAATGGTTAGGAGTGTTATAATTCCAGCAATAATAATTATTATTTCTTAAATTGCCACCCATATATATCGGACTTGCAACCGCACCATATTTCATTATGGCCGTCTTAATGTCATCATTGTCAAGATAATCGTCACGCTTTAGGAATACGATGTTTTGAACGTGCATGACACTGTCCAGCAGAGGGGACAATGTGCTTTTATCATCATAGGCATCATCGCTTTCAAGTACCGGTCCAAGCCATCCTGCAAGATAACCCAATGCCATGTTGTCATAGCCTCCATCATTGGTTTCCATTTTCCAGCCGTAATCGGAATATCTTGAAATTACATTTTTCATGTTTTCCTCAGATAAATCCAAGGACGGACCTGATGCCTTTAGAATTGAGGATTCCAAAGCGGCCAGTACCGCAAATGCCCAGCAGTTTCCTCCGGATTGCTGGTCTTTTACAGAAGTGACAAAATTATCACGCAAGCTGTAACTGGATGGCAACACATCAATTACTGTATCGTTGTACTTATACATTGAATAATTTCCGTTTGCAATGTTCAAATTGACATTTGCCTGGTCATATGCATCATTAATGAAAGCTGCATTGTTATTGTTGAAAGTGTTTAATTGCCCAATTGGAGTTGCTTTGACATTGCACAGTGAATAGATGGCACCTGCACAGTTATCTGCATGATTGCTTTGGAAATTATTGCTTCTCAAAAACAGTTCTGTTGAATTGTCAATGTATAATGCTCCACCGTTTTTAGCGGAGTTATTGAAGAAACTTCCATAAGCTGATGAGAATTTGCCGTACATGTGATATACGGCTCCGCCGTCCCAGCTGGCGGTTGAATTTTGAACATTGATATAATTCATGCTTACCTCGCTGTTCAATGTTGCAATTGCACCGCCGAAAGTGGCTGAAGCGTTGATGATTTCGACATTGCTTATTGTTAGGGATGAAGATTTAATATAAATTGCACCTCCTGCATCGGCATCTGAATAGGAGTTGTAGAATTTTGATTTGGATATTGATGTCTTAACGCCGTTTTCACAGGCAATTGAGCCTCCGAAGTTATATGCAATGTTATTCATAAACAGGGAATCTGCAATATCAAGGATTCCTCCCTGCATATTAATTGCTCCACCGTATACTGCATAATTATCAAGGAATGTGCAATTTCTGATGTATACTAATTTTGTATTTCCGGAAGTTGAATAGATTGCCCCTCCATAGTTGTTTCCATAACTGTCAGGTTTGCTTCCCATACAGTTGGTGAAAACAACATTTGTAGCGTTTAACTGAGCATTATTCTGGACATTTGCACCATCAAGGGTCAAATTTGTCAATGTCATATAGCCGCTTACTGTAAAAGCAGGATTGTGAGCTGAATTATAATAACTCACAATGGTTTTGCCTGCACCGGAGCCTATAAAATTAACCCTGTCAAGTGATTTGTAGGTATCCAAGTTATATTCACCGTCTGCAAGATGGATATTTGAATTGGAGGTAATCCTAGCTGCCTTCAAATATTTATATGGATTGTCAATTGACCCATTTCCGTCGCTTTCAGTAGATGCATTGAAATAATAATCATTGTCTGCCTGTAAGAGGTCTTCGCCGCTTACAGCAACGGGACTGACATCCACATTACCTGATGTCAAATCCGTGCCGTTTTCATAGGCGAAAGCTGACGGGATAACGATTAACAGGACAAGCGCTATTAAAATCAATCCCATAAATTTATTCGATTTAAGCAATTTGAAATCTCCTCAAATGATTTAATATATTATTATTTTTGAATTTCATTCTATAAATATCAAACGAATTTTACTAAAACTTATAATACCCTTTAAACATTAAATAACAACATGAAAGGCTGCTACTGTCTTGTAATTCAAGTTGACGATGCAAAAGAAATCAGAGTCGGAAAGCTAGGTAAAATCAAATTCAAGAGTGGATATTATGTCTATGTGGGCTCGGCCATGAATTCTCTTGAAGCGAGATTAAATAGACACTTAAAAAGCACCAAAAAGCTTCACTGGCATGTTGACTATCTTTTAAAGCACTCAGAGATTACCTCCATCATCTATAATGAAAACAGGAAAGTCGAATGTGAAATCTCCCAATACCTTTGCACCAAAACATCGAATATTGAAGGCTTCGGATGCTCCGACTGCGATTGCGAAAGCCATCTGTATTATTTTGAAAATGACAGGAAGGCAATTGAATGCGTAAAGGACGCTTACGATTCAATAGCCATCCAATATGATTTCTACGAAATCTAGGAATCCTTTCGAGGAAAATGCTGAGAGAGCATGTCCACTATTTCATCAGACAGCTCCGCCCTTTCATCCTCATAGTCTTCGGGATTCATGTCAAAAACTTTTCTAAAGGCAACCTTGGCCTCTTCAGCCCTTCCCAAAATGATGAGAGAAATGCCCAGATCGTAATAGCATCTTTCAAAATTTGGCTCCATTTCTATCGCTTTTGAGTAGTATTCCACAGCCTTTTCGTGGTTTTCAAAATGGGATTCACATTCCCCTTTCAGATACCAGATATAATGATTTTCAGTTGATATCTCAAATGACCTGTCAATGTAGTCCTTTGCCTCATCATACCTGAAAAGGTAGTAAAGCGCCTCCCCCTTAAACATCATGGCATCGCTGTTTTGAGGGTCAATCTTTAATGCCTTGTCAAGGTACGGCAGGGATTCCTCATAGTGATATTTCTTTTTGAGGATTTGTGCCATGTTGATTAATGCGTTGACATCGTCGGGAGCAATTTCCAAAAGCTCTTCAAATGCAATTCTGGCATTTTCAGGGTCATTTAAAAAAACATATGAATTGGCCTTGGTTCTGAGGCTGAATTCAAACTTGCCCATTTTATCGCAAATCTCAATGACCCTTTTGAAAACAGCTTCTGCCTTTTCTGTTTCTCCCATTGACACCAGGCAACCCCCTTTATTGTACAACAGCAAAACGTTATCCCCATTATATTCCAAACCTGTGTTGAAATATTTAAGGCCCTTTTCAAGGTCTCCTTCCATGCAGCATTTCATTCCTAAATCTGAAAACAATTTTGATTTTTCATCAGTAAAAAAACTCATATTTACACCTCAATTTTTTTGATTTTTAATTGTACGATGTAATATGTTCCAAGTAGTTATTAAATGCTTTTGTTTTTTCTAAAACAATTTAATAAGGCGAATTTAAAAAAATAAAGTAAAATCAATATTGATTTTAAAATAAAAAAAAGTACTATTGAAAAGATGTTTTCAATAGCTAAAATATGTATCCACGTTTTTTCTTGTGGTTATAAGATATTTCAAATGAATTGAGTGCGATGTTTTTTAATACTTCACAGTCATCATCTGTTATTCCAACAATATCCTCCCATTCGCTTTCAAGTCGGGATATCTCATCAAGAACCGCAACACCTTCATCTGTCAGTGAGCAGTCATAGGCCAGGCCGTTTTCAGGTGATTCATCAACTTCAATCAGTCCTTTTTTGGCCAGTTTCTGATAGCTTTTCAAATAGAGCTCAAGGTGTGTATTGAACCACTTATTCTTTTCAGCCTTTTCAAACTGTCTGATTCTGATGCGTTTGTGATGAGGCTTTTCATGCTTTTTGACCTGTTTTAGCAGTTTTATTTGAGATTCATGCAAAAAAACACTCAGATTTTCACGAACATATGTCATTTTGGATTCCTGAATAAGCCCTATTAAAGAGGATGCATTCATGTTTTCTATTGCATTTACATGAGGATGAGCCATTTTAACACCTACTTCATCTGCCCGAAGATTCCTCTCATCAGTCCTTTTGTAACTTCACGTGCAGCAGTGTTCATTGCCTGTGATGCTGCCTTTTCAAGGGCTTTCTGTTGGGCTGTCTTTTTGGTGCTTTTACCACCTGCAGGCTGTCCTCCAGTTAGGACAGTGCCCAGAATATCTCCTAAAACGGAACCTTGAGGTTGTGCTGGAGCTTCCTGAGAAGCTTCCTGAGGAGCTTCTGCAGCAGGTGCCACTTCGGCTTCCTGAGTTATTGCCTCTTCTATGATTTCCTTGTCAACTGTCGGAACTTCACTTTCGATGTTTGGATTTGAATCGATTTTTTCAAGAAGCATCTCGTAAGCGGAAAGCGGGTCGACTGCTTCGCCATATTTTGATTTGAACACTGATACGTTAATCAGATCTGACCTCAATGAGTCTTCAATGGCTCCTATGTGACTTTGAGGAGGAACTATGTTGACCTTTTCGACTACTGTTGGGGTTCCTTTCTCATCCAATACTGACACCAGTGCCTCACCAATACCAAGGTTGGATATTACCTCAGCGGTGTCGAAGTCAGCATTAGCCCTGAATGTTTCGGCGGCGACTTTAACTGCCTTCTGATCTTTTGGGGTGTATGCGTGAAGTGCATGCTGAACCCTATTTCCAAGCTGGGCGAGAATATCGTCCGGAATGTCTGCCGGAGACTGTGAGATGAAGTAAAGTCCCACTCCTTTTGATCTTATCAATCTGACAATCTGTTCGATTTTCTTTCCGAATTCAGGGGACATGTCATCAAAGAGAAGATGTGCCTCATCAAAGAAGAAGACGAATTTCGGCTTGTCCATGTCTCCCACTTCAGGAAGGTTCTGATAGAGGTTGGAAAGCATCCATAAGAGAAATGTTGAGTATATTTCAGGAGACAAGGATAATTTCTGAGCATCAAGAATGTTGATTACTCCTTTTCCGTTGTCGTCAAGCTGCATGAAGTCATTGAGGTCAAGTGCAGGCTGGCCGAAGAAAACGTTACCTCCCTGGTCTTCAAGTGTTATCAGGCTTCTTAAAATTGTATTTGCTGATTTTGGTGCAATTGCACCGTATTCACCTTCAAACTGATCCTTGTTTTCAACGACATAATTAATCATGGACTTTAAATCTTTTAAATCAATTATCAAAAGACCCTTTTCGTCAGCCACCTTGAACACTATGTTCAAAACACCAGCTTGAGCTTCTGATAGATTAAGGATTTTTGAAAGCAATACAGGACCCATTTCAGAGAGTGAAACCCTTACAGGAAGTCCTTTTTCACCGAAAAGGTCCCAGAATTCCACAGGATATGCCTTGAAATTAAATCCCTTTTCATCAAGGCCATACTTTTGCCTGTTGTTTGTGATGAAGTCATTGTCTGAACCTACCTTTGCAAGTCCTGAAATGTCTCCTTTCATATCTGCCAAAAATACAGGCACTCCTAAATCACTGAATGATTCTGCCATTACCTTTAGGGTAACTGTCTTACCTGTACCTGTTGCTCCTGCTATCAAACCGTGTCTGTTAGCCAGTTTAGGTAATAAAAACACGTTTTCGTTTTCATTACATCCAATCAATATTTTGTCTTCTGCATACATTGCATTCACCCGTTTTCTATTTTCTTAATTAAGTAATTAGTTTTCTTGACAATATTCTGTCTATTGTAAGCTTTAGCGATTCTTTTTATTGCATCCAGGTTCTTTACGAAATTATCAAGCCATGAGAAGATGTCTCCAGGATAGACCTGAATCTGATATTTTCTAAAGAGCTTGTTTGAAATGTCCTGAGGGTCCTTTCCCTTAAGCCTTTCATGGACAATAACTTCTGATATTCCTCTCTGCATGCAGGTGCAGAACGGCCTGTCCTGACAGTTGCACTGCATGAAGTCCGTCTGAAGCGCAATCAACGCATCCTGGAATTTCTTGTCGACCTTTTCGATTGCTTCTCCGGAGGATATGATGTCCAAGGTCGATTCTGCAAAGAGCCTTGTTGAGAACTTGATTTTCAAAGCGTTTGCAATCTGGTTGTGGATGACGCTTGATAGATACGCGTTTTCAAACATCTCCAAATCCATTGCCATGGCAATGATCAACACTTTCAGCTTGTCATATTTGTCCTTTTTCTTGTACATCGGAGAGTGTCCGACATAACGTTTGAGATAATTGTAATCGTTCAATGTATTTTTGATGAACTCGGCATCTTCAATGGATAAAAATGAAACTGAAGCGGCCCTTCCGTATCTTGTGACTTCAAGATTGTCGTTGAAGCTTTTGTCAATAAGGCCCAAATCGCACATCTCTTTAATAGCTATCTTTATGCTTACCGGTACATCAATGTTTTCATAAAACTTCTTAAGCTCTGAAACCGATTTTATGGAAGTTGATGAAATGTCCGCCAGAATCTGCTCATAGGCTGATTCCTCATCATACTCGATGAACACATCCTCGCTGTTGCTTTCCAGAAGGTCCAATGCCATTGACTCTTCGGATTCACCTGCAAAGTCATTGCCTATTTCCGGAAGCAGATATACTATACCACGGTCGTGATATGAGGGCCTTCCTGCACGGCCAAGCATCTGTGAGAACTCATTGGGATTGATCCACTTGTTTCCCATGACAAGAGAGTCGAATATTACCTGTGAAGCCGGGAAGTCAACACCTGCAGCCAGTGCGGCAGTTGTAACGACACAGGAAATCTTACCCCTGTCAAAGTCCTTTTCAATCTTTTCCTTCTTATAGTAGGACAGTCCCGCATGGTATGCCATGGCGTTAACCCTTTTATTTGTAAGGAAATTTGCAATCTGATGGGTCTTTCGTCTTGAATTTGTAAATATTATGGTCTGGCCCCTGAAGCCCTTTTTGGATTTGGTATGAAACTCCCTTTGAACCAGTTTCTGCATAATATGGCGCTTTTGTGACTCGTTTCTAACGTAAACCAGATGCCTTTCCAATGGAACCGGTCTCTCATCATACTTGACCAGCTTCATGCTGAACTCATCGGCGAGAAACTCGGGGTTTTTCACGGTAGCTGAAAGACCTATGATTTGAGTTTTAGGATAAAGATTCTTTATACGCTTTATTAAACCATTGAGGCGTGTTCCACGGTCCTCATCATCAATCATGTGGATTTCATCTATCAGAACTACACCAAGGTTTGACAGTGATGATGAATTTCCGTTTCTCAAAAGATAGTCGATTCCCTCATAGGTTGCAACAACAATATCTGCTTTTGAGACATCAGAATCAGGCAAATTGAGCTCTCCTTTTGCCTTTACACGGTTTCTTCCGACCTTGATTGCTACAGTCAAACCCAGTTTTGAATACTTTTTCTTGAAATCCCTGTACTTCTGGTTTGCAAGGGCGACCAGCGGAGTGAGGAATACGAATTTCTTGCCTTTCAGGGCTTCTGTTATTCCTGCAAGCTCACCTACCAGTGTCTTACCTGAACCTGTGGCACTTACAACCAGAAGGTCTTCCCCTTTCAATAATCCTTCCTTGATGGCAAGATACTGAACTGGCAATAATTTAGTGTTTCCTGAGTCCAGTAGAACCTGCTTGAAGTCCTTTGGAATCTTGAGACGTTTCATGTCCACCGGAGGAATTATGTGCTTTGACTTACGAGTCCTGTCAAACAGTGTCAGCTTCCTGTTCTTTAAAGGGTCAAAGTGAGGAGATAAAACAGACAATGTCTGCTCCATGCTGCCTGTTTTCTCAAGAGTCTTTTTAAGGTTTCTGAAAATGGATTTGTCAAAGCCCTGGAGCTTAAGCTCTTCCTTAATCGTGTCATGAGCGCAGTCCTTGCAGATCAGCTGATTGTTAAATTTGTATGAATATGATGAATTTACGATGGTGATGTTGCCTTCAAAGGCACAGAAATCACACACCTGAGTCTTTCTGACCTTAATGTTAAGTGATTTCAGATACTTTTCAACCTTTTCATCGGGTGTTGCTAAAAAAACAGCCTGTGAGCGAAGAAGCTTGATTACTTCACCTGGAGCCATCAGCTTTTCGTTTAAAGAGGAATTGTCCTTGAAATTGTAATCTGCGACAAACCTTGAAATGGCTATCGAATCCCCTTCATGGCTGAACTTGATGTTTCCGACAAATTCAGGTTCCCTTTTATGGTTGAGAGCTCCTTTCGGAGAACCTATCGGATAAAGTCTCCACTGTTTTTTCACCTTCTTTAAAACTAGCATTGTTTTTATATTATATTCCTAATTGTTAATAAGTTTTAAAAAAAAAAAATAAAAATAAATTATTTGAATTGATAATTCTAATCAAAACCCTGAGATTCTAAATAATCATCAATTTTATAATTATCCCCATATTCATAATGGTCATAATAAGCTCCAGGGTCATTTTTAGCAAGAGAGTATGGAGAAGTATCAACACCACCATAATGACTGCCACTATCACTACCTGATGAAGAAGAACCTGAAGATAATAGATTACCTGTAACTGCAGAGGATACGTCTAATTGACTTTCATCAAAACCTAACATGCCATATACCAAATCAGATTGAGAATATAACTGATTACGATTTCCCAAGATAACCCCATAAACAGCATTTTTAACTTTTGAGTATTCTAAAAAGTAGATATCCTGGTATCTTGGAGTATAGCCTGAAATGTATTGGTCACCTTCAGAGGATGTGTCAAGATTATAATCATCAGGAGAGGTCTTCCAAACAATCACATAACTATCAAAGCCCATTTCATCAGAAAAAGAAATATTTTTAGCATTTTTCCATGTGAAATTGTCACCATTTAAGTTAGTGAAAGAACCATCGGGAATATTTCTTTCATCCAATTTATTGCAACTGGTAATATTAAGTTTCAATATCCCATCACCACCAATATCCTCAAAGATACCGTCCAAAGATTGTGATTGTGATTGGGAAGATTCTTCAATAAGATCAAATGTTCCCGCTGAAACTACACCCACTGATGTAATCAAAATAACTAAAAATATTATTAAAATTTTTCCAAATTTCATAAAATCACTATTCCATGTAGTCAAATCTTGTCTCTAAAATTATTATCAGTGCAAAACCTATTATCGCAACAATCAGGCATGGGAAAAGACCTGTGAAGTTCATGCTTACGGAATTGATGATTTCAGCACCAGGAACCTTTAAAGACCCGAGCATTACACCGATAAGGAATGCCATTGTCACTTCCTCATGGTTTTTAAGCAGGTAGTTGAGGAGTTTTGAAAATCCTAAAATTCCTATCAATGCTCCGATGACGAATACTATGATTTCCACAATGCTTAGGGTGTGAAGGGCATTGAGCATGTACTTGTACTGACCTAAAAGCAACAGCAGAAATGAACCTGAAATTCCAGGCAATATCATAGCACAGATTGCAATCATTCCTGAAATGAATAACACTATCAGTGAATGGTTGGCAGCTATCGGGTTCAGGCTTACGAAAATGTAGGTCAGGACTGCACCTATTATTGCAAATACGATGTTTTTTGCATTGATTCTGTTGAGTTTCTTAAACAGGATTACCGCTGAAGCTATAATCAAACCTAAAAAGAATGAATATGTCCATGCGGGATATGCCTCCATACAGAAGGTTACGACCTTAGCCAATGTCAGAAATGCAACTCCAATACCTAAAACCAAAGGTATGAAGAATTTAAACTCTATTTCATCAAGCATTTGTGTCCAGAAACCACGGATATCTCCTTTAAAAAGAGGTTTTACAAATCCAAAGCTGATTCTGCTGATGGCTTCGACCAAATGGCCGTAGATTCCGGTAATCAGTGCGATTGTTCCACCGGATACTCCAGGAACAATGTCTGCAGAACCCATAAGGAGTCCGCGAATAAAAATTAAAAAAGCTTCCTTAATATCAAAATTCAAATTATCACCTAATTAATTAGATATTGGTATTACTTATTTAAAATAATTTGTCTTGAAAAAAAAGAAAAAGGAGAATAATTCAAAAAAGAATTATTCGTCATTGAATGGTTGCGGAAGTTCACAGACTCCGCTGTCCTTTGCAAGATATGCATAAGCGAATGCTGCGCATATTGCACCGAGAATAGGTCCGACGAGATATATCGGGAATAATCCCCAGAGGTTTTGACCGCCAAGTATCATATCCATGAGGTATGGTCCGAATGTACGTGCAGGGTTGATTGATGCACCGGTAAATGCACCTAAAACCACGATTACTGCAGCAACTGTCATACCTATTGATATTCCGGCAAATCCTGGTTCCGCCTTTTTGTCAACGGCAACACCCATTACAACCATCATTAGGAAGAATGTTCCTAAAAACTCAGCAAACATTGCCTGCATGTAGCTTACGCCTAATCCTGGAGCGGTTGCACCGAGTCCTCCGATTGCAACTGCAGGATCGCCTAAACATAGGAAGAGACATAGGCTTCCCAAACATGCTCCGATGACCTGTGCAACTATATAATAGATGCTGTCAACCAAAGCGATGTTTTTGGTTACAAGCAGTCCGATTG
Organism: uncultured Methanobrevibacter sp.; assembly: GCF_947169325.1. Lineage (GTDB taxonomy): Archaea > Methanobacteriota > Methanobacteria > Methanobacteriales > Methanobacteriaceae > Methanocatella. Next base: position 37,056 of record NZ_CAMVPN010000008.1, read on the forward strand.
TTACTGCAGGATTCAGGTGTGCGCCTGAAATCTTTCCGAATACGTAAATACATATCATTACAGTCAGACCGAATGCCAGTGAAATTGCAATCCAGTCACCTAAACCTCCTAAAAGTCCGATTCCGGCAGCGCCTGGAGTGACGCTTTCAGATATCAGCAATGTTACGACTGCTGAACCTGTTCCGAAAAAGACCAGGAAGAATGTTCCCAAGAGTTCTGCAAAGAATTTTTTTCTTATGTTGCAAGTCATATTAATCGCCTATACTGATTCTCTCCATTGACAGTATTCGTGTTTGTTGTCGACTAAAGATGCTGCAGCACAGTTTTTACATCCCCTTACAGGAGATCCAGGAGCCTCTTTGTTAAGTGCAATGATGTTTGTCATCATGGTTGCTGTGATTGGTTCTGAAGTTAATAGACATGGGTAGTCTGCAAGTCTCATCAGTGATGAGAACCTTACTGTTATTGCACATGCAGGATATGTGTATCTTTGAGGGTTCATTACTGTTTCGTTAGCAAGTATTGGGCTTAAGTCAACAGTCATGCCGTTGATTTTTGGAGCTAACTCTCCGCCTGTTCCTGCTCTGAATTTTCTTGCTCCGCTGATTGCGTTGAATCCTCTGTAAATCATGTCCATGAAGTCGCAGTTGTGAAGTTCAGCAGCTGCTCCTCTTGTTGGATATTGCTGTACGAAGTTGTGGAACCTTTTGGAGAAGAGATCTACAACCATAGGTGCGTTGAATCCGTCAAGTTCAAGGATGAATTCGGTTGCACATGCAGATGAACCTGTAGCAAGTTTAAGAACATCGAATTCTGATTTGTAATTGTCAAGGTTGGATGTTAATGTGGAACCTATCACTTCAGCGGTTGCCTGAACGATTGCCAGTGTCACGTCGTCCTTGCACATGTTGTATGTGGACTGTCCGATGTGGTGTCCGATATCTCCAACACAGTATGCAGGAACGGTTACGATGTTTCCGTAGTGCACTCCGTCATCCATTGCCGCTTTGACAGTGGAGGTCATTGCCTTTTTGTATTTGTTCATGTAGTCCCTTACGTCAAATGAAGAGTGGTCTGCATCATCCATTAAAGTGCCTTGAGCTTCAATAGGAGTTTTGTAAACCATCTGAAGGGTTTCAATTTCCTTTTGGGTTGCTTCAGCAGCGGTTGCGCCAGCTTCGATTGCGTTTGCAAATGCGTCACCGATACCGTATGATGTGTTCATACCCCATGATTTGGCTGAAAGAATAGCCTGTTTGTGGGCTACAGGAATGTCTGTTTTTTGTAGAATTTGGTTTACGACATTACTGGTACTTCCAGGCATTAGGGCGAAGTCAACCACACATGTTGGTCCGTAGAATCCGCCGTATCTTCTGATTGATTCTTTTGCAACCAAAGCTTCGTTGTCTGCAATTGCCTGGATGAATTTGTCAACACTGTCTGCAAATTCTCCGTCCTCTTCACATAAGATTTCCAGAACAGGAGGGGTCTGGAAGTGTTCAATGAACGGATCGTCTTCACATTTCAAGGTGTCTGTAATGGAAGACAGAATTTCAAAGTGGTTTTTGACAGATTCCTTGTGCAGGTTGATTACGGATTCTGCCTGGTTGTCTAATGCTTTCATGCCAGCGACTGCATCAGCATATGGCTTTGCATCAGTGATTTTAAAGTCATTGTACCTGTTTTCAGAAATGACTGCAACGTCTGCCTTTTGGGCAGCCATTGACTCATTAATCATTTTTTCATATAACTCTCTCATTTTTATCACCTTTTAAAAGGAAAAGTATAAACGATTGTATTTATACTTTTGGTAACTAACCGGTAATTAATTATTTATTCAACGTAATATTTAAGTTTAGTCAAATATTTCCAGTAAAAATAGAGTATAATAAAATAATCGTTTAGATAATTTTAAAAAAGCCAAACAATCAAGTAAAATTAAAACTAAAAAAATAGTAATATGATATAAGAAAAAATTATTTTCCTATATCCTGAACCAATTCTTTTGCATAAGGAGTGATGTTTTCATCAAGCATACGCTCTAAAAACTCACCAGTATAAGTTCCCGCTTCAGCGATGTCCTCAGGTGTTCCTGTAGCTATCACTTCACCACCACCGTCTCCGCCTTCAGGACCCAAATCGATAATGTGGTCTGCTGTTTTTATGACGTCCAGGTTATGCTCGATTACTACAACTGAGTTGCCTGAGTCTGTCAGTCTTGCAAGGACTTCAAGCAATCTTTTGATGTCTGCAAAGTGAAGGCCTGTTGTCGGCTCATCCAAAATGTATAATGTCTTGCCTGTGCTTGTTCTTGAAAGCTCTTTAGCAAGCTTGATTCTTTGAGCTTCCCCACCAGAGAGTGTTGTTGCAGGCTGGCCTATCTTCATGTAGCCCAAACCGACATCATAGAGTGTCTGTAACTTTTTGGTGATTTTTGGAATATGTTCAAAGAACTCGAGAGCCTCTTCCACTGTCATTTCAAGGACTTCATAGATGTTTTTGCCCTTGTATCTTATGTCCAGAGTCTCCTCGTTGTATCTTTTACCTCCGCAGACTTCACACGGCACGAACACATCGGCCAAGAAGTGCATTTCAATCTGCACAATACCATCACCGGAACATGCCTCACATCTTCCGCCTTTAACGTTGAATGAGAATCTTCCAGGCTTGTATCCTCTTGCCTTGGACTCCGGAGTGTTTGCAAAGAGATCACGGATGTCTGTAAATACTCCTGTGTATGTTGCAGGATTTGACCTTGGAGTTCTTCCGATTGGCTTTTGATCGATTGCAATTACCTTGTCTATGTTTTCAAGCCCTTCAATCTTATCGTATTTGCCTGCAAAGGTGAATTTTTTGGACAGCTGTCCTTTGGCTCCCTTGTATAGGATTTCATTGATAAGGCTGCTTTTGCCTGAACCGCTCACACCGGTTACGCAGGTGAATTTGCCCAATGGAATTTCAACATCAATGTTTTTAAGGTTGTTCTGGGCTGCACCTTTAATCTGAATAAACATTCCGTTTCCTTCACGTCTTTCGGATGGAATGTCAATCTTCTTGACCCTTGATATGTACTGGCCGGTAATTGAGTCGGGATTGTTCATGATATCAAGAGGAGTTCCCTGGGCTACAACCTTACCTCCATGCTCACCCGCACCAGGACCGATGTCAACGACGTGGTCGGCTGACAATATTGTTTCCTCATCGTGCTCAACAACAACAAGAGTGTTTCCCAAATCCTTAAGCCTTTTCAACGCTTCGATAAGCTTTATGTTGTCCCTTTGGTGAAGCCCGATACTTGGCTCGTCCAAAATGTAGAGGACACCTACAAGGCCTGAACCGATTTGTGTTGCAAGCCTGATTCTTTGGGCCTCTCCACCGGAGAGTGTACCTGATGAACGTGACATTGACAGATAATCGAGTCCAACCTCAACCAAAAAGCTCAAACGTTCCTTGATTTCTTTGAGAACCTCTTTAGCAATGAAGTTTTCACGCTCTGTAAGTTCAAGGTCCTGGAAGAACTGATATGAGTCCTTGATTGCCAAGTCACAAACGTCAATGATAGACTTTCCGCCGACAGTAACAGCCAGCACTTCAGGCCTCAGCCTTTTTCCGCCGCAGACATGGCATTTTCTATCTGACATGAATTTTGAGAGGTATTTTCTTGAGTAGTTTGATTTGGTCTCAACGTATAGCCTTTCCATTCTTGGAATTACTCCCTCGAACTTACGGTTGACCATGTATGACTTGTTTCTTCTTTTGAATGTGAACGGGATCTTATCGTTGCATCCGTATAATATGGTGTTTTGATATTCCTTGTCCAGTTCATTGAATGGAACGTCCATGCTGAAGTTGAAGTGCTTTGATACAGCTTCAAGCATCTGATAATAGTAGTTTTCCCTTTTGGATGACTTTGACCATGGGGCAATGGCTCCTTCATTTAAAGTTAATGTTTTATCAGGAACAATCAAATCAGGGTCGATTTCCATTTTAGAACCAATACCGTTACATTCCGGACATGCCCCCTGAGGAGCGTTGAATGAAAACATCCTTGGAGTGAGCTCCTCAAAGTTTATACCACAGTCAACACATGCAAAATGCTCTGAGTACTTTTTCTCATACTGCTCATCGCCGTTGTCAAAGAGTACTGTTATCAATCCTCCGGCAAATTCTGCAGCGGTTTCCAAGGAATCAACAAGCCTCCTTTTAAAGTCAACGTCCTTTCTGGTTTTTAGTCTGTCGACTACAACGTCAATGTTGTGTCTGTATGTTTTGGCAAGGTCGATGTCCTCTTCAAGTTCCCTTATTTCACCGTCAACACGGACACGGACAAAACCCTTGTTTCTAAGGTCTTCAAGGACATCCTTGAACTGGCCTTTTTTGTCCCTTACGACAGGTGACAGAATCTGGATTTTAAGCCCTTCACCCTCTTCGATGACAGATTCTCCAATCTGACCGATTGTCTGCTGTGAAATTTCCTTTCCACAGTTCGGACAGTGGGGAATTCCGATTCTTGCATACAGTAATCTCAGATAATCGTAAATTTCAGTGATTGTACCTACAGTTGACCTTGGGTTTTCCCTGGTTGTCTTCTGGTCAATTGAAATGGCAGGGGACAAACCTTCGATTGATTCCATTTCAGGCTTTTTCATCTGACCCAGAAATTGCCTTGCATAAGCTGAGAGTGATTCGACATATCTGCGCTGTCCTTCAGCATAGATAGTATCAAAAGCCAATGAAGACTTACCGGAACCACTAAGGCCAGTAATTACAATGAATTCGTCACGAGGTACACTGACATCAATATCCTGCAGATTGTGCTCACGTGCGCCCTTGATGACAATTTGTTTTTTAGATTCTTCAGCCATAATTATCTCCTAAAAATTAGTTATATAATATTAGAACAATCTAGTTTATATACTCTTTCAGAGAGCATTTGAAAACTATTCACCTAAACGCATAAAAATTGTAAATGTACACTGAATAGAAAAATACTAAAAATAACCCCATAAAATTGCTCATTTTAAAAAAAAATAACCATAAAAATCAAATAAAAACAAAAGTACCCTTAAAATTGCAATTCAATCTCGACTTAAGAAGTCGAGGTATTCTTGCATTTTTAAGATAAAAAAAAAAAGAGTTAGTTAATATTTAAATTAACTAATTGAATTTAAAACTGTTGTTACAGGATTGTCTGCTCCTTCAGGTGCAGTTTCACCAGCAGGAATAGTGAATGTTACGATACATTGGTCTGCTCCTGCAGGAATGACATAACTCATGACAGTATATCCGTCTTTTTCATAATTATGTTGTTGGACAATTTTACCGTCAGCGTCATATGTTTCTTCACCTATGAACTTGTAACCTTGGTCTTCAAGATATGATTTTGCATCATCAGCGTTTTTAACCGCTTCAGGAACAATCACTACAATCACATGGTCGTTATCCTGTGTCAATATGACTGAATCATCAGTTGTGTTCAATACATTGTATCCGTCAGGAATTGTAAATTTGTGATCTGCAACTGATACCTCTTCAGCACATGCAATACCAATGCTTGAAGCGACAATCAATAGTAGCAAAGCTATGAAAATTTTGTTGAATTTCATAATTTATAACCTCCTAATACAATCTTTAAAATTCATAGTTATTATATATTATAGGTCGGATGAATTCCATTATTTTTCATATGCAAAAATTTAGTCCAATACTATCAAAATATTGGATTTTCAGAAATCTATTTTTCATTGGAATTATTTGTCAAAACCTTTCAATGCATAAAGCTTGTTTCTCAAATCGGCTGCCCTTTCAAAGTCAAGTCTTGCAGCTGCATCTTTCATATCTTTTTCTAAATCTTTAATAAGCAATCTGAGTTCATCCTTAGGCATTTTTTCAACTTCAGAACCGGCAATACCTTTGTATTTCTCATCTTCTTCATCCAGTTTTTCCTTCAGGGTTCTTTGTGTGGTTTTTGGAGTTATACCATGAACCTCATTGTATTTTAATTGCAGCTTGCGCCTCTTGAGCGTGGTGTCGTATGCTTTTTGAACCGAATCAGTCATATTGTCCACATACATTATCACACGGCCGTTTACGTTTCTTGCAGCTCTTCCGATGGTCTGAATCAGTGATGTCTCATTTCTCAAAAACCCTTCCTTATCTGCATCAAGAATTGCCACCAGTGAAACTTCAGGCAAGTCAAGCCCTTCCCTCAACAGGTTTACGCCGACAAGCACATCGAATTTTCCACGTCTCAAGTCGTCAACTATCTCAATTCTCTCCAGTGTGTCGATTTCTGAGTGCATGTATCTGACCTTGACACCTATTCTTGCATAGTAGTCTGTCAAATCCTCAGCCATTCTTTTAGTAAGTGTGGTTACCAGCACCCTTTCGTCCTTCTCGGCGGTCTTTCTAACCTCTCCTAGCAGGTCCTCGACCTGGCCTGTAACAGGCCTTATTATCACTTCAGGGTCAACCAGACCTGTCGGCCTGATGATCTGTTCAACGACATTTCTTGATTTTGCAAGCTCATATGCTGCAGGTGTTGCTGATACATATATTACCTGATTTACTGATGATTCAAACTCGTCAAACCTTAAAGGACGGTTTTCCTTGGCTGACGGCAGTCTGAAACCGTATTCAACCAGAGTTTCCTTACGTGCGCGGTCACCGTTATACATTCCTCTGATTTGGGGAACGGTAACGTGTGATTCGTCGATGATTGTCAGAAAGTCATCCGGGAAGTATTCAAGAAGGGAGTACGGCTTGTCTCCCCAGTTACGTCCGGACAGGTGCATGGAGTAGTTTTCAACTCCAGGGCAGTATCCCATTTCCCTCAGCATCTCTATATCGAAACGGGTTCTCTGCTCGAGTCTCTGGGCTTCAAGAAGCTTTCCTGTCAGGTTCAGTTCTTGCAGTCTTTCATCAAGCTCAGTGGTTATTTTGGAAATCGCAGTGTCCATCTTGTCCTGGCCGACTACGAAGTGCTTTGCAGGGAAGATCATGTACCTTTGAAGGGATTCCTGCTTTTTACCAGTTATCTTATCGATAATGCTGATGGCATCTATCTCATCGCCGAACAGTTCAATCCTGACAGGAGGTGTTCCGTGAACCGGATTTATTTCAATTACATCTCCACGTACCCTAAACTGACCTCTTGCAAATTCAATGTCGTTTCGCTCATACTGCATGAACACAAGTTTTGCAAGAATTTCTGATCTCTCATAGATGTCTCCGACGGCAATTCCAAAGGCAAATTCCCCGTAGTCCTCAGGTGAACCTATACCATAGATGCAGCTTACACTGCTAACTACAATGACATCATCCCTTGATAAAAGTGACTGTGTTGCTGAATGCCTCATTATGTCGATATCGTCATTGATGGAGGCTTCCTTGTCAATGAATGTGTCGGTTCTAGGCACATAGGCTTCCGGCTGATAGTAATCGTAATAGCTGACGAAGTATTCAACGGCATTGTCCGGGAAAAATTCCTTGAATTCCTCATACAATTGGGCCGCAAGGGTCTTGTTGTGGGAAATGACCAGAGTAGGCTTCTGAACCTTCTCAATGACATTTGCCATTGTAAATGTCTTTCCGGAACCTGTCACTCCCAAAAGAGTCTGTTCCTTAATACCGTTTTTTATGCCTTCGGTTAATGAGTTAATGGCTTTTGGTTGATCGCCCAATGGTTTGTAGGGCGATTTAAGCTTGAATTCCTTCATGATAATCTAGTTGTGAATAGTAATATTGAAACTGACATGGGTGTAGCTTGGAGAGCAGCACGGAGTGACCTTTTGGTCTCTCACTACAAGTTGCCCATAGCCTTTGAGTTCCTTCTCCAAATCTCTCATTATGTTTGGAACCACTTCGTAATTGAAAACCTTAAGGGAACCCAAAAACACTGTTTTGGAAGCCATATTCATCACCGATATGGTTTCAACAACGTCCATCTCTTCATATTTTGTTAAAATTTTGTTTGAAATATCAACAAGTTCTGCCTTGATTTGTTCCTTATCCATCTTTAATCCCTCAATGCATATTAAAATATCCATCATTTTACGCATCAATAATTATATTATTGGATATTATATTAATTAAATATTACCAACAACATCTAATCTAAAATTATTTCAACAATATGTTTGAATGCTTCCTTTGATTCGGGAACTAATGGATAGACAGGATAGACATGATTCATTTTCTCACCAACATTAAGTTCCGCATTAACACCATTATTTTTCAGCTTGTTATAGAATTTAATAACATCAGGATAGAGTATTTCATGAGTTCCTACAAACAGTGCTGTTTTTGGAAGTTTATCCACTTTTCCAAAGAGTGGACTTACCTTATAGTCTTTCGAATCAAGTTCGCCCGCCCAGGTTTCACCCATTTCACGAATACCATCCACACCAAGCATGGGATCAAATTCCACATCACCATAATCTCCAGACATTGACACGTCAAGCCAAGGAGATATCAAAATTAAATTTTCAGGTTGAGGCAAATCATTAACAGAGAGATATTCGCAAAATGCTGCAGACAGCCCTCCTCCAGCAGAATCTCCCATGATTATAATTGGCTTATTCAATGTCAGCAAATGTTTATATAACTTTTCAACAATTTCATAGGTTTCTTCATAGGTATGATTTGGAGCAAGAGGATAGATTGGAGCAAATACACATGCATTAACCCTTTTTGCAAGCTTATCGCAAAAAGTAATGTGAGGCAGTCTGATCTCATTTACATATATTCCCCCATGAAGATATATGACCAGATGTTCACTATCATCAACATCATTAAAGATTACCATCTGACATCCGAACATGTCCCTGCTTTCAACTTTGGTGCGGTATATCCATTTTGGTAGTTCATAACGTTCATCTTCTACAAGAGAACGCTCCATCATATGCTCACGAGCTTTAGCAGCATCATCAACATATTCACGATGCCTTTTGTCCAAAATTGTTTCCAAAATTTTTGACATCATCGACATTTTTCAACACCCAAAATAGAGGCATTACCTTTTTTCAAACATGGGTTCAGTAATTTTAACTGTTTTCTTGTTTTTACTTCAATTGCACAACCCTTATATGTTACAATTATCATGAAATATGTTTGATTATGAATGACATGTTCTTAACATTAGGTATTGGCGAAAGCAGATTAAACCAATACCATTACCAGTTTCAAAGTCATGAATAATTACTTTAGATGAGATTTCAATCTGTCTGTCTTTTAACAATCGAAATCCTACATCTTGCAACCTAACATTCACATATTAAATTGGAATCAAACCTGAACAGAAACAATTAATACTATCTCAATGCATCTGCAATGGATTTTGCAAGTGATACACGTGAAGTGTCTGATGACAGACTGTTGGTTCCGATGATTTTATTTGCTCCTGCAGAATATATTCTGGTAGTGCCGTTGTTGGTCAGGATAGGGTGCACGCAGCATACGTCTATTTCTGAAGCACCGTACTGTTTTAAAATGTTTATAGCATTTACGATGGTTCCTCCAGTGGCTATGATGTCATCAATGATGATTGCATGTTTGCCTTTTACTGAATCTACATTGACGGTGTTTTCGCTTTCGCTGTCGCATCTTACATCCACTATCTTGGTTTCGACCTTATCAGGACCTAATCTGACTTTTGTCAGGTATGTGCAGTCACATCCTATGATTTCTGACATTTCCTGTGCAAATCCGTATGCGCCCTTATCCGGAGCGATGATTAACATATTATCAGCATCGCTTTTGTCTAAAAATTCCGCAATTGCAGGCATCGCTGAGAGGTTCCTTGCCGGAATGTCAAAGAAGTTCAATACGCATGCCTCGTGAATGTTGAATGTGATGAACTCGTCTGCTCCTGCAGCCTGTATCAATTCACATATGATTTTAGCGGAAATTGTCTCTCCGGGATTGAAGCGCTTTTCCTGTCTTGCATATCCCATGTATGGAACCACTGCACGAACCTTTTTGGCTCCCAAATCCTTAAGATTAGCTATTATGAACAATAATTCCATCAGGTTTTCATCCTGAGGATATCCGGTTGATTGGATGACAGTCACTTCATCTGCAATTTCCCCGTCGATTCTTAAATACCTTTCACCGTCTGGAAACTTTTTAGTTTCAACATAACATAATTCTTCGCCAAGTTCCTTTGCCACATGAGCGGCCAAATCCTGAGAAGCTGAACCACCTATAATCACGATATCACCAAATTATTTATTGGATTTATATATGTCTTTGATGATTAAAAAGGTTAAGTATTTATATTTAAATGTCTTAATAGAAAAGATTATGAAAACTGGAAAAATGATATTAGGAGTGATAGCAGTAATTATTATTGCCCTTTTATTATTTATTATGGTAAGTCCAATATTAGTTATTGCTGAAGACACAACAGAAGGAACCCCAGGCGTTGACATGGCGGCTGCATTCAAGCTTCCAAGCGGTTTTGAATGGATTTATCCAGGCAGTTCTTATAATGAAAACGGAGAAACATTGCATAATATCCATATGATTGATCCGGACAACCCTTATGGAGCTGCACGTGACATCATAAGCTACACCTACGGATATACTCCGCATATAATCGTCAGCGTCAACGAACAGGCTGCTGAAGCCATATTCGGTGTTGGTCTTGTGGACAACATCCGTGCAAACGATGCATACAACGGCTATAACAACCCTTATGCTACCGGAACCATGTCCAGGGGTGATGCCGTAGGCACTGCAATGACCGAAGGCACATTTAATCCTTTGGAGATTCCACTGCAAGCTTTAATGGGAAATATTAAAGTATTCTTTGTATAATTTCCCTTCTTTTTTTATTATTTATGTAACATCACGTAAAATGAGAGCGCCACACCAACAAGTGATATGACCAATTGAATAATACCATGCCTTCTAAGTTTCAGATGCTTTGACTGCACCAGATAGAACGGCATGAAGAATCCGAAAAATGCGAATGTACCGAATGAAGTGTTTTTTGTAAATAAAGAGATTATAAAACCGCTCCATGAAAGAAAAATAGTTATTATATAAGAGATTATCACTGCCTTATTGTTGAGTTGCGGTAAATCATTAGCCCTATAGACATAAACCTGACTCCTTTTAAGCCCTTCAACAAGCGGATTACCGCATTTGGCGCAAAAGTCATAATCATCCTGATTTTCAAATCCGCAGTTTTCGCATTTTCTAACCATGGTTAAAATTAATCCCTCTTAATATAATTACTTTTCTAAAATCATTGCGGTTTCAAGGAAATATTCGCCCAAATAATTTTCATTGGTCATCTCCGCATGATACTTAAAGCCCAGCTTTTCAAGAACCCTTTTCGATTGGGTGTTTTCAACCCTGTAGCTTGCATAAATCTGCTTTACACCCAAATCGCTGAATGCCCTTTCGACCAATACCTTCGATGCTTCAACTGCATAGCCGTTTCCCCAGTACTCCTCAGCTATCCAATAGCCCAATTCGGCGGATTCTTCTCCCCACCAGTGGTTGGTGTCGGGGTGGAAGAGCAGTCCTGCACAGCCGATAGGAATGCCGTCTTTTGTTACTGCATAGGTTTCCCTTTTTGCAAAGACAGTTTTAATAATGTTCAAGCTATCTTCAACACTTTCATGAGGCGGCCATCCTGCTATCGGACCGATTTTGGGATTTTTTGCAAAGCGGTAAAGGCATTCTGCATCGGATTCCTCCCACGGTCTTAAAACGAGGTTTTCGGTTTCAATAATCATTAATTAAACTTTGTCGTCATAGCTTATAAAACAAATAGTATTAATTACATTGAAAAACATATGAAATATCATGAAAGTTAAAGATGGAATTTGCGGATTTATTGTAGGGGATGCATTGGGCGTTCCTGTTGAGTTTTACTCAAGAAAAGAGCTTGAAGACGACCCTGTTGTTGACATGAGGGAAGGAGGAACCCATGGAATGCCAAAAGGAACATGGTCTGATGACTCCTCAATGATGATAGCCACAATGGACAGTATCGTGGAGAAAAACGGAATCGATTACGCTGACATCATGGATAAATTCTGCCAGTGGGCATTTGAAGACAAATACAACCAGTATGAGACATTCGATATCGGAAACACCACCCGCCAGGGATTGATGAGATACAAAAATGGTGCCGAACCACTTGAAAGCGGAGGAAAACTCGTAAGGGACAACGGTAACGGATCACTTATGAGAATTCTGCCATTAGCCTACATTCCAGACATTGACTTTGAAACCGTCGAGAACGTTTCAGGCCTTACCCACGCCCATGACAGGTCAAAGATAGCCTGCGCATTATGTGTTGAAATTGCAAAATCCATACTTAACAATGACCTTGCCATTGATGAGCACATCAAAAATTCCGTCGACATTATCAAAGAGCATTACAAAGACAATGAGGAACTCGTTGAATTTAAAAGAATAATAGATGATGACTTTACCGGTGAAATCAGAAGTGGAGGATACGTCATCGACAGTATTGAAAGTGTGATCTACTGTCTGAAAACAACCGACAACTATAAGGATGCAGTTCTAAAGGCAGTCAATTTAGGCGGCGACACCGACACCACCGGAGGTATCTGCGGCGGACTTGCAGGAATCTTTTACGGATTTGATGCAATTCCTATAGATTGGATTGAATCAATTCCTAAACTTGACAAGGTAATGTCATTATGTGAAAAGTTCGAGGCATATTGTGATAGAAATTAGGAAAACCATCAAAAATATTAGGGCTACATGCGATAATTATGTAGACCCTAATCTGGTTGCAACAGTGATTCATGACAATTACTACATGGGAACCAGCAACATCACAGAACTTGATGACTTTGGCATTGACATTAACGACAGCTTCGAAGAAAAAATATTGAAGATTTTAAAACATGAAAACGTGTTTTTGAATCTCGGAATGTATGCGTTCGTTCCCATAATCAACGAATG